>JALHTD010000477.1 GCA_022865555.1 Thermoanaerobaculaceae bacterium
CGTACATGCCGCCCAGGCGCGCCATCGTGATCACCAGGTCGAAGGGGCGCTTCTCGAGGAGGGCGAGCGCCTCCTCTGCGATGGGAACCTGGGTGATGCGAGGCGACGTGGCGAGGTTGAGCTGGTAGAACTCGGCATCCAGGCTCTCCGAGAGCTGGCCGTCCTCCTCCAAAATGTAGGAGTCGTACAGCGAGGAGACGAGCAGCACCTCGCGCACGCGGTAGCTCATCAGGTCGCGAAACACAGCGTGGGTCGGGTCGTACTCGGAGAGCCTGTCCGGCTTGTCCCAGGAGATCATGCCTCGCCCCTCGGGTGCCATTATCGCCCGGCTGCGTTCGCTTGCAGCCCGGACCGGGACTAGCCTCGACATATGGCTGCAACGGCTGCCGCCCAGGAGCGCGTGGTGCAGCCGGGCCGGGGGTCCGGGAGGGGTGCTTGCGCCGGCGCCTCCACTCCTGTGAAATAGCGGCGCGAGGTGAGGCGATGCGCGCTCTCCGGCTCTCGGCTCTTCCCCTGGCGACTGTGCTGCTGGCAGGCGCCGCCGCAGGCCAGATGACCCCGTCTGAGCAAGCCGGCAAGACGCCCGTGCGCCTGGTGGTGTTCGAAGATTTCATGCGCCCTACATGACCTATCTGCCAGGCCGCCGGTCCGGCGGTAGATGCATTGGCAAGCGAGTACGCGAGCGCCGGAAAGCCCGCGGTCTTCTTGGAGCAGCACGTGGATTTTCCGATGGGCAAGCGCATCGGCCGGTGGTGGGCAGCATACAACAGCACGGCACCTGCGTACCTTCCGCTCGTGATGGTGGACTCCGGCCACCGGATCTCGAGCGGCTCCCAGAACGACTTCAAGGCCACCTACCGGGCGCTCGTCGATGCGGAGCTCGCGCGGCCCCCGCAGGGAGAGATCAATGCGTACACCCGAAGAGTCGGCTCCAGGATGCGCATCTACGCGCGCCTCCGAAACGCCGCCGGAACCGCGCTCTCGGCATCGGGGAACGACGCCGCGCTGCACGCCCTCGTGTGGGAAGACGCACACGTCGGCGTCACGAACCGCACCGTGCGCGCGGCCCCCTGGGTCGGGGTCTCCCCCGACGTAACACCCGGGGGCGAGTTCACCGCCACGCTGGAGACGTCTGACCTCCCCAGCGTGAACTGGAGCGCGCTTCACACGGTGGTCGTGGCGGACTACCTGCCAGGCCCCGGCCCGGCCTACGACATGCTCCAAGGAGCCTGGGCCGAACCCGCCGCCCTGGCGGCGGATCCCCAGACGGTCACGCTAGCGTTCGATGCGAACACCCTCGAGGACCGGACAGTCCCGGTGCGCCTGGTCGGCCCCTACGTGCTGAATTGGACCGCCGTCGCGAACGTGCCGTGGATCGCCGTCGCGCCCGACAGCGGCTCGATCTCGGTCCAACCCGCCCTCGAGGTGCGGTCAGGGATGCTCTCACCGGGTTGGCAGCAGGGCGTCGTCACGTTCTCCGCGAGCAGCGAGGACGGGATGAGCTTTGCCCAGACGATCGCGGTCAGCGCCTTCTCCGGCCCCAGGGTGGTGCGGGTGGGGACCGCGACCGCGGCTCGGGGGTCCACCGTCAGCGTGCCGGTGGAGTTCTCGGCCCTGGGGGACGAGAACGCCTTGAGCTTCAGCCTGGCCTTCGACCCCGCGGTGTTGAGCAGCCCCTCTGTGAGCCTGGGGCCCGATGCCGGCGCAGCCGTGCTTACCACCGATACTTCCCAGGCGGCCGGCGGGCACCTGGCTGCGAGCCTTGTCCTTCCCGCCGGCCAGGCGTTCGACCAGGGCAAACTCCAACTCGTTGTCCTCTCGTTCAGGGTCGCGCCCGAGGCGTCCGGTCAAGCCGCGGAGATCATTTGGGCCGACCAACCCGTCGCGCGGCAGATCACGGGAGTGACCGGCGGTGCCCTCACCGCCACGTACCTGGACGGTGCGGTGCTGCTTGCCGATGCACCGATCGTGCGGGCTCCCCGCCGCCGCCTCACACCGGGGGGCAACTAGCGGTCGCCAGGCGGTTACAGCACCATCAGCAGGGGGAGCAGCCCCACGAGCGCCAGCACGAGCAGCGCCAGCAGCCCCCGGGTGCCGGTGGCGCGGTCGGAGAAGATTCGTGCGTAGACGCCCTTGAGGGCGTTGTTGCTGGCGGTTGCCACAACGATGGCGGCGGCCGCGGTGGCTAGCGCCGTGCTCACGCCGGCGGTCTGGGTGAGGCCCATGATGAAGGGATCCACGTCGGTGACCCCCATCAACGTGGCGAGGGCGTAGATCCCGACGGTCCCGAAGTGCTCCACCACCAGGCCGGTGGCGACGAGAGCGACGAGAAAGATCGCCGCGAACAGGAACGCCGAGCCGATCTCCAGCGGGTTCCTGGCCTCGTACTCCCGCTGCACCGCCGTGCTCGACCGGTCGGGCAGGCGCGACCACGCGAAGCCGGTCAGCATCGTGACCACCCCGAGGATCAGGAACGGGGCCGTCAGTTGCGCTGCCAGTGCACCGTTGAAGATGGCAAGCAGCACGAGCACCCGCAGGTACATCACGCCCGAGGCCACGATCATGCTGCCTGCGAACAGGTTGGGGCGGTTCTCCCGGCGCGCCCGCCGCGCCAGCGCCACGGTCATCACGGTGGACGACAAGGCCCCGCCGAGCAGCGCGGCGAGCACGATCCCGCCCCGCTTCTTGGTCACGCGCTGCAGCACGTAGCTGCCGTAGGAGATCGCGCTCACCGCGGTGACGATCAGCCAGGTCTTGAACGGGTTGAGGTGGAAGCGTGTGAACTCCTGGTTGGGCACCGCCGGCAGGATCACCACCGTCAGCAGGAGGAACTTGGTGAAGGTAATGACCTCCTCGGAGGGGATGCGCTCCGAGAGCCCCTCGAGCGCCGTCTTCAGCTCCAGCAGCAGCATCGAGAGCACCACCACTGTCACGGCGATCCAGTAGTACCCGTTGTAGACCAGCGCACCCAGCACGTAGGTCACCAGGCCGGAGACCTCGGTGGTGACGCCGGCCTCCTCCGCGCTGGCCAGTTTGTGAAGGTACGAAACCAGGAGGAACGCCCCCACGACCACGAACCCCAGCGCTACCGGGAGCACCTGCTGCCCGGAGATCAGTGCGATTGCGTAGCCGAGCAGGCCGATGAGGGGAAAAGTGCGCACGCCCCCGAAGATGTAATGCCCGGCCGTGGCCTTGCGCCCCTCGCGCTCGAGCCCGAGCAGGAACGAGAGGGAAAGCACCAGGAGGATCTTCAGCGCCTCGGGGTTCGTCAGCGCCGCGACGTTACGCACCAGGTCTGGTCCCATGGCTCTTCAGCGACGTTACACCACCAGGGGCACGGTCTCAAGGTCTTGGGGTCCCCGCGGCTGTGCTGGCCGCCTTCGGCTCCATGGCCTCACCGTCCGGGTACACTGGGTCGAAGCGGACGGCAGTGCAGTGCGGCCGTCTCGTGGCGGTCAACAAACAGTGGCTGAAAAACCTCACCTTCCCGTGCCGCTAGATGCGGTGGACCGCGAACGATCGTTCCCCGTGCGTCTGGCCTGTATCGACGTGGGATCCAACGCCCTGAGATTCGTCGCCGCCGAGTTCAACACCCTCGAAGAGTTCGAGGTCCTCGAGCAGGAGCGCGCCCCGGTCCGTCTCGCCCACGACGTCTTCCTTTCCGGCCGTCTCACACACGGAGCCATGACCGCCGCGCTCTCCGCCCTGGCCTCCTTCGCCGCGCGCATGCGAGAGCTCGAGATCCAGGTGTACCGCGCGGTCGCCACGAGCGCGGTGCGGGAAAGCTCCAACGGTGGCGAGTTCATCCAGCGGGTCCGCGAAGAGGCAGGCCTCGAGCTCGAGGTGATCTCCGGCTCGGAGGAGGCGCGCTTGGTGTACGCCGCGGTTCGGCGCGCCGTGCCGCTGGCGGGGCACGAGTGGATAGTCGTCGATGTCGGCGGCGGCAGCGTCGAGGTTCTCCTCATCGATGAGGCCGCCATCCTGTTGAGCGAGTCGCACACCATGGGTTCGGTCCGGCTGCTCGAGGAGTTGTCCGAGGCGGCCGAGAAGCCCGGCCACTTCCGTCGTCTCCTGGAGAAGTACATCGCAACGCTGCGCCTGCCTGCGGCGGCCCAGTCCCGCCGACCGACCGGCTTCATCGCCACCGGCGGCAACGCCGAAACGCTTGCCCAGCTTGCCGGGCCTGCAGCGGAGGCCGGACCGCTCCCATCCTTCACACTCGACGCGCTCGGCACGATCATCGAGACGCTCTCCGGACTCTCCTACCGCCAGCGTGTGGAGGAGCTCGGGTTGCGCGAGGACCGGGCCGACGTTCTCCTGCCCGCAGCCGTGCTCTACCAGCGGTTGGCGAAGCTCGCCGGCGCAAGCGTGATCCTCGTTCCCGGCGTTGGGATCAAGGAAGGGGTGCTCTACGACCTTGCCGAGGCGGTCATCACCCGGCACGCCCACGCGGATCGCCGCGAGCAGGAGTTGGCGACTGCTCTGCTGTCGATCGGCCAACGCTTCCATTTTGACGAGTCCCACGCGCGCCAGGTGGCCCGCCACTCCCTGCTCCTCTTCGACCAGCTTCGTGGGCTCCACCGGCTCGGTGCCTCCGAGCGACGCATCCTTCAAGCCGCGGCGTGGCTCCACGACATCGGCGCCTACGTCAGCTACAAACGGCACCACAAGCACTCGATGTACCTGATTGCGCAATGCGAGCTGCCGGGGTTCTCGGCCTCGGAAATCGAGCTGGTCGCCAACATCGCCCGTTACCACCGCAAGAGCGACCCCGCCCCCGGCCACGAGGAGTTCGCCCGCCTGAAGGCCGCGGACCAGAAGCGGCTTCTCGCCCTCGCCGCGCTTCTCCGCCTCGCCGATGCCCTCGACCGGGAGCACACGGAACGGATTCAGGGCGTCACCGCGGAGCTGCAGCCTGGGAAAGTCGTGCTGCGCCTCGAGGGCAAGGGAGACCTGCTGCTCGAGAAGTGGGCCCTCAAGCGCAAGGCGCCGCTGTTCGAAAAGGTGTTCGAGCGCACAGTCAAGGTCCGGGACGGTGGGGAAGACTGAGGCACGCGGTGCGAAGGTCTGAAGGCGTGCCCGCAGGCGTGGTGCGATGCGTGTAGCGATCCTGTCGGATGTTCACGCCAACATCTCAGCCCTCGAGGCGGCCCTCGCCGACCTCGAGCGCCGCGCGGCGAACGTCGTTCTCGTCGCGGGCGACGTGATCGGGGACGGAACCCACCCATCCGAGGTGGTGGCGCTGCTGCGGCGCCGCGCAATACCGACGATCCGCGGCAACGTCGAGCGCAAGGTGATGGACGTGGCCGCCCTTCACCCTAGCGAAGTCGCCGTCCTCGTGAAGAAGAAGGACGCGGACCTCGTCTGGACCTCCAAGCGCCTGGGACGCGAAGGTGTGGACTGGCTCCGCAGCCTCCCTCCCTCGCTCGACCTGCGGCTGGCGGGCTCGCGCCTCCTTCTCGTCCACGGATCGCCCCTCGGCGACACCGACTACGTGTACCCGAGCCTCACGGCCAGGGCGCTCGCGGCCAAGCTCGGTGCCGAACGGCCGGATGTTCTGGCCTGCGGTCACTCCCACATTCCGTTTGCGCGGCGAATCGCCGGCGTGACGGTTGTCAACGCGGGTTCGGTGGGGCGGCCGGTGGATGGAGACCCGCGCGGGTCCTACGCGCTCGTTGACCTGGAGCCCGGGTGCATCGCGCGTGCGCGCATCGTGCGCTTCCCCTACCCGATCGAACAGCCACCACCGGGAACCGCTCGAAGGACGGTTTGAGCCCCACGACTGGCGGCCGGGCGCGTTGCCGTCTCCTGCCTCACCCGCCGCCGGCGAGCCGCGCATTCAGCTCTGCCCAGAGCCCGCAGAACCCCCGCGCGGCCTCACTCGACGGGGCGTAGGCGACCACCGGTGCCCGGCGAACTCCCATCCTCTCCACGACGCTCGCCATGGGAATCGCGGTCCGGAGGAACTGCGCGTCGGCTCCATAGAGCTCGACCGCATCGCGGTGCATCGTCTTGCGCCTGTCCACCATCGAGAAGAACGGCAGCACGACCAGGCTCTGCCGACCGGCCTTGGCGGCGAACGCGCGCACCTGCTCCAGGCCGCGCAGCGAGAGGGTCGTCGGGATGACCGGAACGAGGAGCACGTCGGCCGCCCGTAGCACGCTCTCGCTCACAAGGGAGACCGACGGCGCGCAGTCGAGGAACACCGCGTCGTACTCGTCGGCGAGCGGCGCCAGCTTGAGGGCCAGCCTTTCTTCAGGGTCCTTGCGGGCGTCGAGCTCGAGGTCGAGCCGTCGGTACGAGAAGTCGGCCGGAAGAAGATCGAGGTTCTCGACGTCGGTGCCGCGAACGAGCGGCCGAAGATCCGCGGATCTTCGCAGCAGCTTCCCACCACCCCCTTTGACCTTGGCCCTGACCCGAAAGTAGAAGCTCGCCGCACCCTGGGGATCGAGATCCCACAGCAGCGTCCGCAGGCCTTCGGTGGCGCTGAGGTAGGCCAGGTTGACGGCGGCGGCGGTCTTCCCGACGCCTCCCTTGATCGTCCAGACGGCGATCACGCGCATCAGGCAACACCCGCGTACTCGACGAGGCGCATCAGGCGCGCCCGCACCGGCCGTGCGGAGAAGTCGGCGAAGAGGCAGAAGAAGCTCTCGGCCTCGCGCGCCCGGCGGCGCTCGAGGTCGGCGATCAGGCGCCCCATCGCGAGCAGGGTACTGGCACCCGTCCCCGCGGCAAGGATCTCGTCGCCCAGGGCGACCAGGCGCTCGTGCTGGAGCCACGCGTCGTGGTACGCCCCGAGGGCATCCTGCACCAGCTTGAGCTGCCCGACGAACACGGTGGTCTCCTCGGCTTCCCACAGGCTGGCGAAGAACTCGAGCAGGTAGCGGAGCTTCTTCCCGTCGATCCGCAGCTGGTGCATCGCCTGCACCTGCGGCTCCGGGCCGAGCGCCAGGCCGCGCCGCACGAGGCGCCGGTAGGCGCGCAGGACCCGGGCCCTGGCCACCCGTACGATCGGCAGCGCCCCCTCTTTGCCGCCCCGTGCGGGCCGGGTGAGGAGCTTTCCCCACCTCTCCAGCAACCCCCTGAAGCGCGCGGGCTGGAGCGCCTCCGCCAGCTCGCCGTGGGCCGCTGCGCGGGTCTTTCGGAGATGGGCGAGGAGGGGCTCGAGCGCCGCAGCCGCGGATGCCGGCAGCGCCCTGCGCCGGTCCTGCAGTTCGAGCAGGAACACGTCTAGGTCGCGGCATGGCGTGGTCAGCCCGGCAAGCCAGCGAAACTCCTCGACGAAGGATGCCACCTTCGCCGCGGGCAGCACGCCGCGGAGCTGGCCGAGACAGGTGCGCGTGCGGCGGGTGGCCACGCGCAGGTCGTGCAGGAACTCGGAGTCGAGGTCCAGCACCGTCCCCTCGACGTTGGCCCTGAGCGTCGCGAACAGGTGGGTCAGGATGCGCCGGACGGCCACCTCGGCCGGCTGGTCCGGCACGAGTTTGACCGACACCCTCGAGCTGTAGTCGCCCGGCGCGCGCCCGCCTACGGCCGCCGCGTCGGCGAGATCGTCCCTCTCGTCCGGCGTCAACTCGGCCCGGCCCTGCAGCCGCGCCACGACCCCAGTAGCGGCCCTCGCGTACCCCACGAGGGGTTCGACCCGCACCCTGGTACGCTCCGGCCCGGCCGGCCCCCCGCGGAGCAAAGGGTGCACCGCTTCCAGCCAGAGCCGTACGAGGGTCTTGCCCTCGCCGTCCACGACACGGAGAAGCTTCCGCCGGACCCTCATCTCGCCGACAGGCAGCAGGGCCCGTAGGCCTGCGGCGGCCGCGACCTCGCGCCGCAGCACGCCGCCGGGCAGGTCCGCCGCGAACCTCACCTCCTGCGCCAACGGCACCGTCCGTGCCGGCTTTGCGCCACCCGGTTGCCAGCGCATCCGAGTCTGGTCGCCCTCGAGCTCAAGAACCAGCCGACCCCCGCTCCTCCAGAGCGCCCAGTCGAAGGTGTCGAGATACCGCTGAACGAGGGGAGCCGCCCGCCCCGCCGTGACGTGCCAGGTGGGGGCGAGCCAGGCTGCGATCCTCCCGGCATCGAGCCGGCCCACGACCACGAAGCGCAAAGGTGGAACCACCGAACCCCCTGCTAGACCGCGGGGGGTGCCTACCGCGCGCTGCTTTTCCTTTGCCGGTCTGCTCGCCTTGGATGCGGGCCTTCGGCTCGAACCCGCCGTGCCGCCTCGGCGTGCGGGTGCTCGCGCCGTCACGTCGTCTCGCTGCCCCTGACGGCGATGAGCCGCGCCTGCGCGTCAACTGCCGCCTCGCGAGCCTTCGGCTGACGCCGGAGGTAGGTTCCATCGGGTCGCATTCTTCGCGCCTTCACGTTGTCCGCGAGGTACGTCGCGAGGATGACGTCACGAATGTGTCGTACGAGCGGCTCGGACTCCACCGGGAACAGCACCTCCACGCGCCGGTTGATGTTTCGGGGCATCAGGTCGGCCGAGCCCAGATAGACCTCCTCTTCGCCCCCGTTGGCGAACCAGTAGATCCGGCTGTGCTCGAGGAAGCGCCCCACGATCGAAGTGACCGTGATGTTCTCCGAGATTCCCGCGAGACCGGGCCGCAGCGAGCACATGCCCCGGACCAGCAGGTCAACTTTGACCCCGGCCTGCGAGGCCTCGTAAAGCTTGCGGATGATCGGCGGATCCACCAGCGCGTTGATCTTGAAAATGATGCGGCCGCCGCGCTTCCGCCGTTGGTGCTCTATCTCCCGGGCGATCAGCGACTCGAGCCGCTCGCGCATGTTGATCGGCGCGACCACCAGCTTGCGATATGCCGTCTTGGCGGAGTACCCCGTGAGGTAGTTGAACAGGTCGGTCACGTCGGCGCCGACCGCCTCTTCGCACGTGAACAGCCCGAGGTCGGTGTAGAGCTGCGCGGTGAGGACATTGTAGTTGCCGGTGGCGAGGTGACAGTACCGGCGGATGGTCTTCCCCTCCCGCCGCACCACGAGCGTCGTCTTGGAGTGCGTCTTCAGGCCCAGCAGGCCGTACACGACATGCACCCCCCGGGACTCGAGGGCTTTCGCCCACTCGATGTTCGGTTCCTCATCGAAGCGCGCCTTCAGCTCGACGAGAACGGCAACCTGTTTGTGCCTCTCGTTGGCCTCCAACAGCGCCTGGACCACCGGCGAGTTCCGCCCGACGCGGTACAGGGTCATCTTGATCGCGAGAACGTCGGGGTCACGCGCGGCGGCGAACAGGAAGTCCACCACCGGCTCGAAGGAGTCAAAAGGATGGTGGAGCAGGACGTCACCGTCCCGGATGATGGAGAAGATGTCGAAATCGGGACTCCTGCGATCGAGCATCGCGGAGACGACCGGCACGAAAGGTTTGTCCTTCAGGGCCCGCCGCGGGATCGAGGTGAGACCCATGAGCGCCGAGAGCCCCATGGGCCCTTCCACACGCGCCACGTCCCGCCGGTCGACCTCGAGGTTGTCGATGAGGATCTCGCGCAGCGTCTTGGGCATCGAGCTGCTGACCGTCAACCGCACCACCGTGCCGAAGCGCCGCCGCCGCACGCCCTCCTCGATCGTCTCGAGGAGATCCCCGGCGTCCAGCTCCTGGATGTCGAGGTCGGCGTTGCGTATGACCCTGAACGGATGGGTCTCCACGACCTTCATGCCCGGGAAGAGCGCCCCCAGGTTGGCGGCGATCACCTGCTCCAGCCAGACGAAGTGCTGCTCCTTGTGGGCCGCGTCGTCACGCCGGACCTTCCCGGATGCCGGCTTGATCGGCACCAGGCGCGGCAGCGTGTCCGGGACCTTGAGCCGTGCAAAACGCTGCTCGCCATCGGCACCCTTCACCAGGATGGCGAGGTTCAGGCTCAGGTTGGAGACGTGCGGGAACGGCCGGCCCGGGTCGAGGGCCAGCGGCGTGAGCACCGGAAACACAACCTGGTCGAAGTAGCGCCTGAGGTTCGTCTTCTGGCGCTTGCCCAGGCCCTTGTAGTCGTGAATCAGGATCCCCGCCTCCGTGAGGGCGGGGCGCAGCATCTCCCGCCAGCAGAGGTGAGCTTCGGCGAGCACCGCCGCAGCCTCCCTGCGCACGACGACGAGCTGCTCCGCCGGGTTCAGGCCGTCCGGTGAGAGCTCGAGGACCCCCGCCGCCACCTGCTGCTTCAGGCCCGCCACCCGCACCATGAAGAACTCGTCCATGTTCGAGCCGACAATGGCGAGGAACTTGACCCGCTCGAGCAGCGGGGTCGACTCGTCCAACGCCTCCTCGAGCACCCGGCGCTGGAAGGCGAGCAGGGAGAGCTCGCGGTTGAGGAACAGCGAAGGGTCGTCGCGAGCCGGCACCGACGCCGGAGGCGGCGAGGCTTGGCGCTTGGCGCGGGCGGTACGTGCAGGTCTCTCTCTGGATTGCATGGCGGGTGGACCTCGCCTCGGGCTCCGCGCGATTGTATCCCAGGTCGCGATCGCCCAAAAGCACGCTCGCGAGAAGTCCTGACGCCCGAGCGTGTTACGGCGAGGGTCCTCTACCACCCGGCGGGCATGCCGATCGCGACGAGCAAACGTTCGTTGACCGGCGCCGCGAGGTCGAGTTCGTGGGCCAGCCGGACCACCGCCCCGTTGCGGTACTCCAGCGCCTTCGCGGTCGAGGCGCGCACCCAGCCGAGGGGCTCCGCGGCGCGCAGGAACGCGTCCCACCAGCTCGCGGATGGCTGTGTCCCGACCGCCCACCCGGTCACCGTCACGGCCTCCGTGAATACGGCCTGGGCCTCGGCCCGGTGGCGGTCCAGGTACTCCGAGAGGCTCACCTGATGCACGGCCAGCGGCAGCCCCACCACGCAGTTGAACCCCATCTTCTCCGCCTCGGCGGACGCGAAGGCGCCCTCGTCCACCGCCACCGAAGAGATCCCGCCGCGCCCGAGGGCTTTGGCGAGGAACTCCGCCTTCGCCCCGGAGAAGACGCTTGGTCGGAGCACCCTGAAGAAATCGCCCCTGCTGGTGAACCAGACGAGGCCCCGGGTGCAACCTGGAAGCCCTGCAAGCAGCGGACGGATCCACCCATTCTGGACGAACACTAGGCGGTGCGGGCTCACGCAGTGCAGGCGCATCAGCACCTCGGAAAGGTTCTCCTCGCGGACGCAGACCACAAGCAGGGCGCTCGGGTCGGCCAGCGCCTCCTCCCAGCCGGAGGCGCGGGTGACGGGGACGGTCTCGACCCCGGCGGCGCCCAGCGCCCCGCCGAGCCGCCGCCCGACCTCCCCCATGCCGACGACGAAGACCCGTGCAGCGTCCGTGCTCATGGTTTCATGATGCCGCAGAACTACCGGAAGCGGGTGACGGTCAACTCGAGCGAGCGGCTCCCCCGAGGCGTGCCAGCCCACTGGATCAGGATCGGGTTCTGGTAGGTCCCGCGCACGATCCCGTCGCCGTCGGAGACCAGCATGCTCAGCGAGCGCTTCAGGCGCAGGAAGCGATGTGCGGGGACCGCCATCACGCGGGCCAGCAGCCTCTCGAGAGCGGACTCGGTGACTTTCAGCGCGTCCATCAGCTCGTTGAGCACCTGTACAACGTCGTAGCGGGCGTACCCCCGCCTTTTGACGCGATCGAGAGCGGGTTGGCGAGCATGCGGGCGCCGTGTCCGCGGCTCGCCCCCGTGCACGCCGTCCAGGTCAATGAAGAAGACGGGCGCGCCGGCTCCCTTTCACGGCGCCCGCCCAGGTTGCAACCCTCTGGGACCGCAGGGGCATTCCAACCGTCCGGCGCCCCGCCCCTGCCATGCCAGCGGCACAACCACCGGCAGCCATTCGCACGATTCCGCAGGCCGGCCGTACCGATCTGCGACCGCCCTCGTCATAACGTCTCTCCTGCTGAGAAGTGGGTGCGCTCAGACGTGGTTGCGCAGCATCAGCTCCTTGGGATGGGGCTCCAGGTAGGCCTGCCCGGCGAGGTAGTGCACCGAGTGCAGGCGCACGTGGTGCCGGAGGAGCGTGATCGGCACGACGAGCGGCACGAGCCCGCGGCCGTAGTCCTCGATCACCCCCAGCAGCTCCGCACGCGCCTCCCCGTCCAGCAGCTTCTTGAAGTAGCCGAGGATGTGGTGGAGCACGTTGGTGTTGCGGCGGGTGGTGGCGATCGCCTTGAGCCCCTGCATGAACTCGGTCTCGTAGCTTTCGCGGAGCTCCTCCCTCGGGAGCCCCTTGGCCCGCGCGACCAGGCGCCCCAGCGTCTCGTAGCTCTTTGGCGCGTGGGCCATGAGCTGTAGCTTGTGGGCGGTGTGGAACGCCACCAGGCCCCCAATGGTCCAGCGGTCCGAGAAGAACCGCCGCAACCGGTGGTAGGCGAACACCCGCTCCACGAAGTTGTCGCGCAGCCTCGGGTCGCAGAGCCGCCCCTCCTCCTCGACCGGCAGGTTGGGAAAACGGGCCAGCAGCGCCACGGCGAACACCCCACGGCCGGATTTCGTCGGCATCCCCTCGCCGTAGACCTTGACCCTCTCCATGCCGCAGCTGGGGGAGTCCTTCTTGAGCACGTAGCCGGAGAGCTCGGCGGCCGCCAGTTTTTCCACCCGCTGCGCGGAGTAGGCCCGCATCGCCTCCGTCCAGTCGCTCCCGCTCTTGGGGGCGACCATGCGAATGTCATCGCCCTCCCGCACCAGGCGGACGGACTCGCGCGGGGTGCCCATCCCGACCTCGACCTCGGGGCAGACGGGGACCCACTCCACCCAGGCGCCGAAGGTGTTGACGAGGAAGTCGTCCTTCTTGTGCCCGCCGTCGAAGCGCACCTTAACCCCGAGCAAGCAGGAGGACACCCCGATGCGGATCGGATGCTCCTTGCCTTTCACTGACGCACCCCCGTGTCCCACCGCGGAAGCATACCGTGCGGGACCCGCAACGCCAGACAGGCGCTTATTCCGGCAAAGGGTGTAGAATGCGTGGCTCAGCCCGAGAGGCTGCGCCTGGAGCAGGACCAGGCGGCAAGGATGTGCACATGATCAAGGAAAAGAACCCAACCGCAGACGACCAGAGCTTCGCCGAGGCCCTGGCGCAGTCCTTTCAACAGGAGGAGTTCGAGATCGGGCAGTTGGTCACCGGCACCATCATGGCGGTGCACGGCGACATCGCCCTCATCTCCGTCGGAGGCAAGTCCGAGGCGGTGATGGACCGCACCGAACTCGGGGAGCTCCGCCCGGGGGACGGGCTGGACGCGGTGATCATCGCGCTCTCCCCCGAACTGCGGGTCTCGCACAAGCTCGCGATCGAGCGGCGCGAGCGCGAGGCGCTGCGCGGCGCCTACGAGAACGGGGTCCCGGTCGAGGGCAAGGTGACCGGCCGCAACAAGGGCGGCTACGACATCTCCATCGTCGGTCTCCGCGCGTTCTGCCCGATGTCGCAGATAGACCTCGGCTTCCCCCGCAACGTGGACGCTTACCTGGGGAAGAGCTTCCTGTTCCGCATCACCGAGCTCGCCGACGACCTCTCGTCTCTGGTGGTCTCGCGCGCGCAGGTGCTCAAGGACGAGCGCGAGGCGGCGGCCAGCGAGGTGTGGTCGCGCGTCACACCGGGCCTCGAGCTCGAGGGCAAGATCAAGAGCGTGCGTGACTTCGGCGTGTTCGTGGACCTCGGCGGCGTGGACGGCATGGTGCACATCAGCGAGCTCACGCACCGCGCGGGGGTACGCCCCTCGCAGATCGCGAAGGTCGGCGACACCGTGCGCGTCAAGGTGCTGGAGGCCGACCGCGACAAGGGCCGCATCGCGCTGTCGGTGAAGGCGCTCGAGCCGGACCCGTGGGTCGAGGTACCGAACCGCTTCGCGGCGGGCGCCTCCTTCGAGGGGACGGTTGCACGCAAGACCGACTTCGGCGTGTTCGTCGAGCTGCTGCCCGGGGTGGATGGGCTCATCCACGTCTCCCAGTTGCCGCCCGGCATGAAGCTGGATGACGAGAGCCTTGTCCCCGGCACCCCGGTGCGCGGATGGGTGCGTGAGCTTGACCTCGAGCGCCGGCGCCTGTCGCTGACGCTCCGCGAGGTGGCCCTGAGCGACCCGTGGCTCGACGCGGCCGAGCGCTACCCCGTCGACACCGCGGTGGAGGGGACCGTGGAGCGCACCGCCAACTTCGGCGTGTTCGTGCAGCTGGAGCCCGGCCTCACCGCCCTGATCCCGGCCTCGGAGACAGACGTTCCCAAGGGTGGCGATCTCGCCGCCACTTTCGCCCCCGGCTCCCGCATCTCGGCCACCGTCCTCTCGGTGGACACCCAGCGCAAGCGCATCTCCCTCTCGGTCAAGAAGGCCAAGGAGGGCAAGGCAGTCAAGGAGTACCGTCGCTGGACGGAGGACAAGAAGGTGGAACGCAAGCCGGAGGTGACCGCGTTCGGTGCCGCCCTCATAAAGGCCCTCAAGGGCAAGCAGGACTAGGTCGACCCGTGCCGTATGAGCGGAGGCTCCCCAACCGGGGAGCCTCGGTGTTTCTGGAGTGTCCCCCGCTCAGAGCGTGGGGCCAGCACCCGGTAGCAGGAGCGTGACGAGCGTGCCTTCGCCTTCGCGGGAGGTCAGGTTGACCGTGCCGCCGAG
>JALHTD010000478.1 GCA_022865555.1 Thermoanaerobaculaceae bacterium
ACTGGCGGCTAACCGGGGGGACTGTCGCGGCCGCGCCGGTCTCACCGCCGGCCGAGCCGGGCTGGTTCGTGCCGGCGCCGGGAGGGCGAGAGCATCTCAGCCCAACCCAGAGCATGCCGGCTCCCAGCAACACGCCGAGCAGTGCGACCAGGAGAAACGCGGCGATCCTTCCGTTCGACCTCATGTGACACCTCCAGCGATACGCTCAGCGAGGGCGATCAGTGTCCGGGTGGCAGCGCCCGTGGCGCCCTCGATCTGGTGTGGTTCGTCCCTCTCGCTCCAGGCGGTGCCCGCGATGTCCAGGTGCACCCAGGCCGTGTCCCCCACGAACTCCCGCAGGAACCAGCCTCCGGTGATCGTCCCGGCGGGCCTCCCGCCCACATTCTTCAGATCCGCGATCTTGCTGTCGAGCTGGCTCCTGTACTCCGGGAAGAGCGGCAGGCGCCACATGCGTTCGCCGGCCCTCTCGCCGGCGTCGAGCACGGCCTCGACGAGCGAGCTGTCATTTCCCATGACCCCCGCGGCAACGTGCCCGAGGGCGATGATGCAGGCGCCGGTCAGGGTTGCGACATCGCTGAGGTGAGTCGCCCCCAACTGATGCGCGTAGACGAGCGCGTCGGCGAGGATCAGGCGCCCCTCGGCGTCGGTGCTCACCACTTCGATCGTCTTGCCGTTCATCGCCTTCAGGACATCGCCCGGCCTGTAGGCCTTCCCGCTCGGGAGATTCTCCGTCGCTGGGATCACGCCGATCACCTCGACGCCGAGCTTGAGCTGGCCGATCGCACGCAGCGCGGCCATCACCGCGGCCCCGCCGGCCATGTCCTGCTTCATGATCTCCATCTTGTCCGCGGGCTTGATGGAGAGGCCCCCGCTGTCGAAAGTGAGCCCCTTGCCGACGAAGGCAATGCGGGGCCCGCTCTGTGCCCCGCGGTGGCGCAGCACGATGAGGCGGGCGGGCTCTTCGCTCCCGCGCGCAACGGCCAGGAAGGCGCCCATACCCAGCGCCTCGATCTGGGCCGGCTCCAGCACCTCGACATCGAGCCCCGCGCTCTCGCCCAACTCGACGGCCTCCTGCGCCAGGCGGATCGGCGTGGCCTCGTTCGGCGGCAGGTTGACCAGACGGCGTGCGTAGTTGGTCGCCTCGCCCGCGACGCGCGCCACGCGCACGGCGGCCTCCGTGGCCTCCATCTCCTCCTCGGTCACGCCGAGCACCGACAGCTCCTCCAGCTCGTCCGGCAGATCCTGCTCTGACTTGCACTCGGCGCCGCGGTAGAGACCCACATACGCGCCCTCGACGACGGCACGCGCCGCGTGCTGCAGCCGCGCCCCGGACGGCGCCTGCTGGTGCAGCGCGGTGCCGACTCGCCGTACGCCGCGATCGCGGAGCACGCGCGCGGCGGCGCCCATCGCCCTGCGCATCGGGAGAAGGCTGCTCTCGGTCGGCTCGCCGAGCCCCACGACGACGAGACGGGCGGCGGCGAGCTTCCCTTCGGTGTGCAGAACGGTCACCTCGGACTGCTTGCCTCGGATCTCGCCGGAGTCGATGAGGCGCCCGACGAGACCGTCCAGAGCCCGGTCTGCTTCGGCCAGGGGGCCCGTGGGGGCAGCTCCTTGGGCTGCTCCCACCACGACGGCGTCGCCGGAGTACTGGAGGGCGGACTCAGACGTAACTCGGATCTCCACGCGGTTGTGCTCCTTCTCAAGGCACCAGGCTGTTGGTAGTAACCGCCGACAGATTTCGGGTATAATGTAGCACCGAAAGCCGTGCGGGCATATGTCCGCACGCGTCAAACTTGTCGGTCACCTATGGGTCTAATACTGTAGTGGACGGTCAAACCCTCCACGATTTGGTGGCCGAGGAGGCCGTGCATGGCCCAATCGTCTGGCGACCCGACGGCCGAAGTCCTGGTTGAGGCCGGGGTCATCACAAGGGAGCAACTCGAGACAGCCGCCTCTGCGCGCAACGGCGCCGTCGAGCGGCTGGACGAGGTGCTCA
>JALHTD010000479.1 GCA_022865555.1 Thermoanaerobaculaceae bacterium
CGACCGAGCGTCTCGTGCGAGGGAGGGGAACAGCGAGGGTCCGCACGCCGGTCTGCACTTGCTCGGTCGCACGCCCAGGCGGGTCGGAGGGCTGCGCTCGATGCGCAGCCCGAGCGACCGCTCCCGGCCCGCGGGGCAAATGAAAAGCCTCACGCAGTGAAGACGAATGAGAGGCCGCGCACCGGCCTGGCAAAAGAAAAGCCGGCACGCTGTGACAAGAGAGAGCCCAGCCAGCCGCCGCAACGGAAATACTAGGCCTTGACCCGTCGGCCCTTGACGGGGACTGTCAGCGGAGGGCGTGCAGGAAGCGGTGCCACCGAGGCAGGTAGTGGTTGGAGGGATCCACCGAGGCGGCGACCGCCGTGGCGCGACCCGCGATGCTGTCCGCCGGGACGAAGCCGAACACGCGCGAGTCTCCGCTCTCGTCGCGGTTGTCACCCATCACGAAGTACTGCCCCGCGGGCACCCGGATCGGCCCGAAGAAGCGCATCGCGGGGACCTCCGGGGTGATCATCACGGGGTGAGGGTGCGCGCCGAGCTTCTCGGTCGCGAACACCCGGCGGTGGGAGCTTTTCAATCCCAGTTCGACCACCGCGTCTTCCGGGAGCGGTTCGTAGCTCACCGGCCGGTCGTTGATGAAGAGACGGTTGTTGCGGAGAAACAGGCGGTCTCCCGGCAAGCCGACCACGCGCTTGACCAGCCGCTTGCCGTCGCCGGGCGAGAACAGCACCACGATGTCGCCCCTTTGGGGGGAGGCCCAGCGCCACAGACGCCAGGAGGTGAACGGTACCTTGAGGTCGTAGGCCAGCTTGTTGATGACGATGCGGTCGCCCTCCAGGATGGTGGGCTTCATCGAACCCGTCGGCACGTCGTTCCAGTCGGCGACGGCGGAGCGGAACCCTCCCACCACGAGCAGGACGACAAGCAGCGACTTCCCCCACTCGTTCCAGAGCCAGCTAAGCCTCTCTCTCCAGGTCTTGGCCATCCGTGAATCGCGCCCTCCCCGGCGCAAGCCTACAATGTTTGTACGACATCGTCCTGCTTATGGTTGTGGCGTCCTCAGGAGGAGGCCGACCTTGTGGGGCTCGCGACCCTGAGTTCTGCGTCCTTCTCGCGCGGCTGGGTGCCGGCCCTCGCCTGTGAGAGGCAGGCCTGCACCAGGACGGTCTCCAGGTCGCCCACCGGACCGATGGGAACCTCGGACGGCAGGTTGTCGCCGTAGAAGATCGCCACCACGTCGCCGTCGACGACGGCCGGCACCACGATGGTCTCGCGAGGCGTCCGGCCCCCCAGTTGCCTGATCAGGTAGTCGTTCCAGAAGCAACTGGGAAGAATGCCGCGGTAGGTGCCCTTCTTGGCCATTACGTCGGCGAGGATCGAGGGGTGGTCCCTCGGGACGACGAGGTTTCGCACCTTCTCGTCGGCCCGGTTTCCTTCGGCATCGATGCCGAACTCGGCGGCTCCGGCAAAGCCGTGACTCCCGGGTATGAAGAGCACCCCCCGCCGCACTCGGGTCGCGGCGTGCCGGAGGAACGGGAGGGTTGCCTCTCCCCTAAGTGTCGGGGACGGGAAACCGGCCATGATCGTGGAGAGCGACGTGGAGGCCCTGGGCGTCACCAAGGGCTCGGAGCTGCGCGGCGCACTGTCTCCCGGGGAGTGCGGAACGGTGGGCCCCGTTGCCGCCGCGTACTCCTCGCGGCGCTTCCGGGCCTCGTCAACCTTCTTGACGACCTCGAGCACCACCTGCTCGGTGTTGAACCCGCGCTGCAGCAGGAAGTCTCGGGCATCCACCTCGAGCTCGCCGGTCTCCGGGATGTCCAAGGCCTCGAAACGGAAGAAGCCCGACTGCCACAGGAAGAGCTCCGCCATGACCTTCTCGATCTGCTCGCGGATCACCCTTTCCAGCACCTTGCCGGTGATCGCCCCAATCTCGATCAGGATGGCGCCCAACCGGCGCTCCCGCTCCGAGCCGTGCTGTTGCTCGAGGGCCTTGACGAGCGTGTCCTCGCCGATCAGCTTCTTGCAGACCAGGATGTGGCCGAGCGCCTCGCGGGGCGAGTTGGAGGCCGCGTAGATGATCTTTCCCTTGCGGAAGACGATGAGCCCCTCGGCGTCCTGGCGGACGAGGACGAGCTTTCCGGTCTTCTCTCCCCATGAGACCAGGTGGAGGAGATCCGGGATCGAGACCTCGTCCAGCCTGCCCATCCAGCTCACGCCGCACCTCCGGAGACTCTCACCCTCGCCCCAACACGCTCGCGGGCCGAACGCATTTCGACGGGCGGTGGTCCCAGGAGCGCCGTTGGCGGTTCAGCCGGATACGCTAGCCCAAGGCCGCGAGAATCGCAAGGCTCGCGCTGTTGTGCGGCTAGCTTTGTGAAGCGCTTCACAAGCTTTCTGGCGCCGATGAACCCCGCGCGCTTCCCCCGTGGCGCCTCAATCGGCTAGGCTTTAACGGTACCGGAGGTGCCCGATGAGCTCGAGAGCCCGCGGTGTGGCGGTCTGGTGTCTGGCGAGCCTGATGGCATGCGCGCTCGGGGAGGCGCAGCCTCTGAAGATCGCACCGGACATCAAGGCCCGGCGGGCGCAGTTCGTCCAGGAGAGCCTCGACGCCGACACCGCGAGCCTGCCGGCGGCGGATGTCAAGGCGCTGGGGCACCTGGTGAAGGCCGCCGCGATCGTGGACCGGATCTTCCTGCGCCAGGCGTGGGCGGGCAACCCGGCCTTCGCCCCGAGGGTCGCGGCGCTCGCCGGGCCTGACGCGCAGGCGGCCAAGGACTACTACCGGATCATGGCCGGCCCGTGGGACCGCCTGAAGGACTTCGAGCCGTTTCTCGGCACGGCGCCCCACCCGGCGGGCGCAGGTTTCTACCCCGAGGACATGACGAAGGAGGAGTTCGAGAAGTACCTCGCGGGAAACCCCTCAGAAAAGGCTCAGTTCACCTCCACGACCACGGTGATCCGTCGGGAGGGGGGCAAGCTGGTCGCGGTGCCGTACTCGAAGGAGTACTCCGATCTTCTCAAGGAGGCCGCCTCCGAGCTGCGGTCGGCGGCATCCGCGACCAAGAACGAGAGCCTCAAGAAGTTTCTCAAGCTTCGGGCGGATGCCTTCCTCTCCGACGACTACTACGCCTCGGACCTGGCGTGGATGGACCTGGACTCGCCGATCGAGGTCGTGATCGGCCCCTACGAGACGTACGAGGACGGGCTGTTCGGCTACAAAGCGGCGTTCGAGGCGTTCGTGTGCGTGGAGCAGCCGAAGGACTCGGCGCAGCTGGCGAAGTACAAGCAGGAGCTTCCGTTCCTGGAGACCCGGCTGCCCATCCCTGACCAGTACAAGAACACGAAGCGCGGCACCGCCTCGCCGATCCGCGTGGCCGACGAGGTGCTCACCGGTGGCGACGCCCGCCGCGGCGTGCAGACCCTCGCGTTCAACCTCCCCAACGACGAGCGGGTGCGCGAGGCCAAGGGCTCCAAGAAGGTGCTGCTCAAGAACATGATGCGCGCCAAGTACGACGGCATCCTGGCCCCCATCGCGGCACGCACGCTGCCGAAGGGCGAGCCGTCCCACCTCACGTTCGACGCCTACTTCAACCACGTGCTGTTTCACGAGCTGGCGCACGGGCTCGGGCCCGGGCGGATAAAGGTGGACGGCCGCGAGACGGAGGCGCGCCTCGAGCTCAAGGAGCTCTACTCGGCGATCGAGGAGGCAAAGGCGGACGTCCTCGGCGTGTACTGCCTCGCGGTGCTCACCAACAGGGGCGTGGTGGCGGTCAGCGTCGTCGATCCGCTGCCGTGGACCTACGTGGCGGGGCTCTTCCGGGCCGCCCGTTTCGGGACCACGGGGGCGCACGGCCTCGGGGTTGTGATCCAGACCAACTACCTGCTCTCCAAGGGGGCGATCGCGGTCACCTCCGACGGCCGCTTCCGGCCGGTGCTGGAGAAGTTCGCCGGCGGCATCAAGGACCTGGCGGGCGAGCTGCTCATGGTCGAGGCGCAAGGCTCGTACGCAGGGGCGCAGGAGCTGGTGAAAAAGTACGGGAAGGTCCCCGCGACGATGGCCAAGCTGCTGGGCTCGTTCAAGGACATCCCGGTGGACGTGGACCCGGTCTTCGCCGCGGACTCGCAGAAGTAGGAGCACGAGACCGGCAGACCCTGAGCGGCCCGGGCCGACGTAGGGGCCGCGCCTGGCGGCGTTTGAACCTTTGGCGCCCGTGCGGTGTCTAATCGGGTGTGGAGACAGCTCCTGACCTCGCGGCGTGCGATTCGCCCGACCACTGGGAAAG
>JALHTD010000480.1 GCA_022865555.1 Thermoanaerobaculaceae bacterium
CGCCCCGTAGGTCGCGGCGGCATCGACCTCCTCCTGGAAGTTGGCCCGGAAGCGGGCGACATCGGTTCGGGGAGCCATGTTCGTGCCGTCCTTTCTCCTGCCGAAAGGTGGTGCGAGGTCCGGCCGAGGGCAAGGGTCCCGCGGGCGCCGGCCGACACGCGGGGGGATCCCCGTCACATGCAACTGCCTCGGGCCGAGAGCGTCCCTCCGGCGCTCGTCAGGCCTTGCGAGAGCGCAGCCTCACCATGCCGAGGGCGGCGATCACGACGCCCACGACGATCCCCGCGAGCTGTTTCATGCCGATGCCGGGGTACCCCCCGATCCCCAGCGAGTCGGCCGCGGCCGAGACCAGGAAGAGAAGAACCCCCGCGACCAGCAGAACCACTCCGACCGTCTTGTCCGACATGCCATCCCTCCATGTGCTCACGTCGCCGCTTGTGACGCACCTGCCGCCCGATTCTAGCTGGTGTGGGGATCGAAGTGGGCGAGGAGGCGGCGCGTGATCTCCTCCGGGAGATCCTCGTGGACCCAGTGGGTGGCCTCCGGGAAGCGCACCAGCGTGCCCCGATCGAGCAACGCCGCGCTCTGCTCGGCAAGCTCCACACCCAGCGCCGCATCCCGCTCGCCCCACAGGATCAGGGTCGGGACGCTCACGCGCCCGAGGCGGGCGCCGCGGTCTCCCGCGACGATCGCCCGCGCCAGCGCCCGGTACCAGCCGATGCTCGCCGAGAGCGCAGAGGGTCGCGACCACGCTTCGCGGTAGCGCTGCATGTCCTCGTCGGTGAACGTCCCTCGGCGCGAGCTGGCCCGCATCAGCCAGCGCAGGCGCGCGAAGTTCCTTCGGGACAGGAGCCACTCGGGAAGCCGAGGCAGCTGGAAGAACAGGATGTACCAGCTCCTGCGCAGTTGCCGGAGGTTGTGGCCGGAGAGGGCGCGTCGCATGACGGTCGGGTGGGGGACGTTGAGGACGGCAAGCCGCTCGACGAGCTCGGGGCGGAGGGCCGCGAGCGTCCAGGCTACGGCGGCTCCCCAGTCGTGCCCTGCCAGGCACGCACGCTCCCGGCCGCAGGCCCGGATCAGGTTCGCAACGTCGCCCGTGAGGGTTCCGAGGTCGTACGGCGGCGTGGTGTCGGTCAGGTTGTAGCCGCGCTGGTCGGGGGTGACGACCCGGAAGCCGGCCCGGGCCAGCGGGCCGATCTGGTGTCGCCACGAGTACCAGAACTCCGGGAACCCGTGCAGCTGGATCACGAGGGGGCCGTCGTGCGGGCCGGCCACCGCCGCGTGCATCCTCAAGCCCGGCAGCTCGAAGAACGCGGTGGAGAAACCCAGCTGCTCCGGCAGGGGCGCGGAAGTCCGGGTCATGGCACCGTAAGCGTACCGCGTCCCGGGGTGGCGGGAGGCGGTATGCTTGCGGCCCGGGAACGGAGGCGTGGCGATGGCGTTCGGACCAAGCGAGTGTGAGAGGTGCCGCAGGGATTTCCCGGCGCTCGGGCGGGAGATCAACGGGCGGCGTCTGGCTTTCCTGGACGGACCGGCGGGGACGCAGGTGCCGAATCAGGTTATTGACGCGGTCGCCGGCTACTACCGCACCTGCAACGCCAACACCCACGGGGCGTTCATCACCTCCAGGGAGTCGGACCGGCTGATCCATGAGACGCGCGAGGCTGTCGCGGCCTTCCTGGGGGCACCCTCCTGGCGGGAGGTCTCCTTCGGCGCCAACATGACCACGCTGAACTTCTCGCTGAGTCAGGCCCTGGCGCGCGAGATGAGGCCGGGCGACGAGATCGCGATCACCGAGCTGGACCACGAGGCCAACCGCGGCCCGTGGCTCGCCCTGCGCGAGCGGGGGATCACGGTGCGCGAGGTCGCGCTGCGGCGCGACGGCACGCTCGACTACGAGGACATGCGGCGCAAGATCACGGACCGGACGAAGCTGGTGGCGGTGGGGTACGCATCGAACGCGCTCGGCACTGTCAACGACGTTCCCCTTGCGAGAGAGCTTTCGCGGGAGGTGGGAGCGTGGCTGCTGGTGGACGCGGTCCACTACGCGCCGCACTTTTCCCTGGACGTGACCGCACTCGACGCCGATTTCCTGCTGTGCTCGGCGTACAAGTTCTACGGGCCCCACGTGGGGATCCTGTACACGCGAGCCGGGCTGCTCGCGGAGCTCCGGACCGACAAGCTCCGGACACAGGACGACGACGCGCCCTTCAGGGTCGAGACCGGCACCCTGAACCACGCGGCCATCGCGGGTGTGAAGGCGGCGATCGACTACATAGCGTCGTGGGGGGAAGGCGAAACCCTGCGCGGGCGCCTGATGTCCGCGATGGAGGGAATCGCCGCCCACGAGCACGAGGTGGCCGGCCTCTACTGGGAGAACGTCAGCAGGTTCCCCGGCGTGATGGCATGGGGCCAGGACTTCTCCTCGCCGCGCCGGGCGCCCACGGTCTCGATCACCGTCGCCGGCGTGCGACCCTCCGAGGCCGCGCGGGCGCTCGGCGAGAAGGGGATCCTGGTGTGGGACGGCGACTTCTACGCCGCGCGTGCCATCGAGGTGCTGGGCCTCGCGGAGCGGGGCGGCGTGCTGCGCACCGGGATCTCGATGTACAACACGCGCGAGGAGATCGAATGCCTGCTCGAGGGGGTGGCGGCGCTCGCGGAGCGCTGAGCGACTTCGTCAGCGTTCGCGCCTGCCGTCGCCGTATCATGGTGACTGGGTTCGAGGGTTAGACAAGCCGGAGGCGACGATGCGACGACGCGTGATCAAGCGTTTCCACCCCCCTGGAACGACACCTGGCACGCTGGCGGGCCCGGTCGAGGGCGCCGCCGGCCCTGCGCGGCTCTCGCTGCTCACGTACACCGCCGAGAGGGTCGAGGAGCGCCCAATCGCCGCGCTCTCGGAGGTCGCCGCCCTGATCCGGCCGGGGGAGCAGGCGTGGCTGAGGATAGTCGGCCACGAGACCTCGGTCCTCGGCGAGCTCGCGGGGCGCTTCGGCGTGCACCCGCTCGTGCTTGAGGACGTGGCGAACGTCGGCCAGCGCCCCAAGGTCGAGGAGTACGGCCAATACCTGTTCGTGATCACGGAGGTCCTTCGCTTCGGCCGCAACGGCACGCTCGAAGAGGACCAGGTGAGCATGCTCCTCTTCGACAACCTCCTGATCACGGTCGAGGAGCGCGAGAGCGACCTGTTCAAGCCGGTGCTGGAACGCCTGCGCGCCCAGGGGAGCAAGATGCGCCAGTACGGAGTTGACTACCTCGCCTATGCGCTGGTGGACACTGCCGTGGACCACTACTTCCCGACGCTGGAGCGGGTCGGCGAGCAGATCGACCAGGTGGAGGACGTGCTTCTCGACAAGCCCGACCGCAAGAGCTTCGAGGAGCTGCACCGGATCAAGCGCGACCTGCTGCGGGTGCGCAAGGCCACGTGGCCGCTGCGGGAGATGGCGAGCGCGCTGACGCGCACCGAATCCGCGCTCATACGCGAAGGCACGAGGGTGTGGCTGCGGGACGTCTACGACCACGCCGTCCAGGTCATAGACATCGTGGAGACGTTCCGGGAGATGACCCAGGAGCTGGCGGACCTCTACCTCTCCAGCGTCTCCAACCGCATGAACGAGATCATGAAGGTTCTCACGGTGATCGCCACGATCTTCATGCCCTTGACCTTCATCGTCGGGATCTACGGCATGAACTTCCACAACATGCCGGAGCTCGCCTGGAGGTGGGGCTACCCGGCGGTGTGGGCCGTGATGCTGCTGGTTGCCGGCGGCATGGCCTGGATGTTCAGGCGCCGCGGCTGGCTGTGACTCTCTGGATCTCGATCCGCGATGTCATTCTGAGTGGCGCCCTGGGCGCCACG
>JALHTD010000481.1 GCA_022865555.1 Thermoanaerobaculaceae bacterium
CTGAACCCAGCGAACACCAACGCGACCCAGATGCTCGAGCGGCTCAAGCCTCGCTGACGCCGTCGACCGCCAGGAGAACTCCGGAAGGTCGTAGGAAGAGCCCTCACCCCGCCCTCTCCCGCAAGCGGGAGAGGGAGACAAGGTCCTCTCACCTGCCTTCTCCCGGAGGGAGAGGGTGTCTGAGTCGTAGCGGTCGCCCGCAACAAAAGACGCAAGCGAAGGTGGCGCCGGCACGGCGTGCGCGCCCCACACAAACACGAGACGTGCACGCGCGGAGCGCGTGTCCCACATTTCACTTCGGTTGCGGTCGCCGGCGTGTCTGTGAAGCGCGGAGTGGGGGCGTCCGGGTCCGCGTGTCCAAAACGTGACATAAGTCAAGATTCCGGCGTGAGATCGGGTCGGCTGGTGCGCCGGATCACAGTGCAACCGCCAGAGTTTTGGCTTAGACTCTCCATGGGAACCCGAGGTGCCGGCGAACGGCGCTCGGGTTTGGGGGGAAACGCTGAACAAGGATGTCGGTACCAGTGTACGCAAAGCGGACGTACGCGAGTTGACGGAACGCCGCGCGGACCAGGCCCGAGTGCTCCCGTACGTCAGAGCCGGCCAGCGGCGCGCCGCCAGCGGGAACGGTGATGATGCCCCTCCTGCTCGGAAGCCGGGGCCCGATGGCCCCCGCGGCCGCAAGGCGAGTCTGCCGGCAGCGCCCACGCCGGCCACGAGCACGCGGGGCTCAGTCCCGCGCGACGATGCGGCGGCCCTCTTCTCACGGGAGATTCCGCGCTTCAGGAGATCGGAGAGGTCCCTTCACTGGGCGATCGCCATTCCTTTCATATTTTGCCTGCTCACCGGCATCGTGCTGAAGCTGTTCTTCAACCACCTCCACCCTCAGACCCTCGTGCACTTGGCTCTGCACTGGGGCCACCGGATCTCGGGGATCTGTTTGCTCCTCCTCCCGACCTGGGTCGCCCGGCGCCACAGAAACGACCTCTCGCTCTACCTGTACAACATAAAGCGGGCGTGGACCTGGACACGCGATGACCTCAAGTGGCTTGCCCTCGCGGGCCCCGCCGCGCTGAGCCGCAGGATCACCCTTCCGGAGCAGCACAAGTTCAACGCCGGGGAAAAGCTGAACTTCATGGCGCTGACTTTGACCTATCCGATACTCGTTGCAACCGGCGTGATCATCTTGATGCCCGGGATGTACTTCCTAACCTGGATCGTGCACGTGTCCGTGGCGGTGCTGGCAGCCCCGCTCATCTTCGGACACGTCTTCATGGCAGTGGTCAATCCGGACACTCGAATCGGTCTGAGCGGGATGTTCTCCGGCAACGTGGACCGCGAGTGGGCCAAGCACCACTACGCGAAGTGGTATCGAGAGAACTTCGGCGAGGACGAGGTGCAGGAAGCGGAGGGCGAGGAGGGGGTCGGAGCATCCGAAGCCCGGGCCCTGGTTTGCTGCGCGTCCTGCGGCGCCGAAACCCCCCTGATCTCCTGGGACGCGCTGCTCGCGACCGTCTCGGAGCTGCGGCCGCTCGACTGTCCGGCCTGCGGTGCCCCTTCCCCCACAGTCTCCGCGGTGGTGAAGACGGAAGAGATCGAGTCGATCCTGGAGGGTCTCGAGCGCGCCGCCATCGGCGGATCCCGCCCGGACAACTTACCGGCGAGCGACGGTTCCCCGGCTGCCTCATCCGCCGCCGAATCGGCGCCGGCGCGCCCGCCCCGCCCCAAAGGCGCCTGACGGTCGAAGACCCGCTGGGCAGGTACGCGCGGCGCGAGCGAATCACGGAGGCAGCAGAGGGTCCAGGTGCAGTGGGATCCTTCTGCCCCCCGCCGCCGGCGGGGGGCCTC
>JALHTD010000482.1 GCA_022865555.1 Thermoanaerobaculaceae bacterium
CCAGGAGAAGGGCATGCTCGACATGGCGCTCGCGACCTTCAACACGCTGCCCTTCACCGAGGACCTGAAGCTCGTCTACGTGAACCTGGGTCTCG
Organism: Thermoanaerobaculaceae bacterium; assembly: GCA_022865555.1. GTDB lineage: Bacteria > Acidobacteriota > Thermoanaerobaculia > Thermoanaerobaculales > Thermoanaerobaculaceae > RBG-13-68-16. The sequence continues at coordinate 96 of JALHTD010000482.1, forward strand.
ACTACGAGAACCGTGGGCAGCGCGACAAAGCCTACCTCGTCTACAAGAGGGTTTTCGACATCGACCCCTCCTTCGAGGATGTGGGGTACCGCATGGAACGCCTCACCCAGATCGGCGCCGGCATCAGCGTTGTTGGGGGGCCGGCGGTGCGGGTCGCCCCGGCGCCGACCCCGGTGCAGGCGACTCTCACGTCGCACCTGCCCGACCTGGCAGCCGCACCCGTCGAGCCCGCCGATTCAGCGACCGAGAGGATGCCCGGCGCGAGGGAGCCCCTGTCGGAGCCCTTCCCCGACGTCGCCGAAAGGAGCGTCCCCGCCCGCGCGACTCCTGTGACGCCAACCAGGCAGCCGGTGCCGCCCGTGAGCCTGGGCTCGGGGGGACAGGTCTTCACATCCGGCCCCGGCGGTCCGGTCTTGCCCGGGTCCCGCTTCGGACGCTACGAGGTCGAACGCCACCTCGGGCGCGGCGGCATGGGAGACGTCTACCTGGTGCGCGACACGGTGATCAACCGTCAGGCGGCGCTCAAGACGATCCGGCCCGACCCGGATCTCGACGCCACGGAGATCATCGAGATGCGTCAGCGCTTCTACCGGGAGGCCCAGACCGCGGGCAAGCTGACCCACCCCAACATCGTGACCATCTACGACGTCGGGGAGGACCTCGGCATGTCGTACATCGTGATGGAGTTTGTCGAGGGACACACGCTCGCGCGGTTGATGAAGGACCAGCGTTTCAGCGTCGCCCAGATCAAGCATGTCATCTTCCACACCGCCATGGGGCTCGACTACGCACATGAGAACGGCGTCTTTCATCGTGACGTGAAGCCCGACAACGTGATGGTCTCCAAGACCGGTCAGGTAAAGGTTATGGACTTCGGGATCGCCCGAGTCGTGGAGTCGACCCTGACGCGGACCGGGAGCCTGATGGGGACCCCCGCGTACATGTCCCCGGAGCAGGTCAGCGGACAGAAGATCGACGCCCGCAGCGACATCTTCTCGCTCGGCGTGGTCCTCTATGAGCTCCTGACGGGCAAGAAGCCTTTCACCGGCGAGACGATCGCCTCCATGATGTTTGCGATCGCCAGGGCGGACCCGGCCCAGCCCTCAGCGGTCGACGCCAGGATCGACGCCACCTGGGACGAGATCCTGCGGAAAGCACTGGCCAAGAACCGGGACGAGCGATACGCGAGGGCCAGCGAGTTCGCCCAGGCGGTCAAGGACGCTCCCGCCCGCTGAGGCCCGAGACAAGTGGGGCGGCCGGAAAACCGGCCGCCCCGATTTTCACGTGCCCCGGGCCCGCACGGGCCGCGGCACTGAAACTCGCTAGCTTCTTGCTACTGCGGGCACGGGCAACCCCACGTGTACACCTTCCCACCGATGACGCGTGTCGTGCAGGAACTATCACCGCTGGAGATGTAGCCGTCGCCGAACAGACCATTACCGAGAACAATATTGCCGC
>JALHTD010000483.1 GCA_022865555.1 Thermoanaerobaculaceae bacterium
CCCAGAGACAGACGCCGTAGACGGCGAGAACCGCAAGGGCCAGGCGCGTCACGCGCCTGGACGACGGCCCAGCAACGTCAAGCTCACCCGAGGCGGGGTTCTTGTGTTGGTCAGCCGTGGACACGCGGCACCAGCCTAGACGAACTTGAGCCGGCCAGCAGCGAAGACCACCATCTTCACCAGCATCCAGCCGTGCCTCCAGCGCCGGATGTTGGTGGTGCCGTATGTGCGCTCGCGGTAGCGGATCGGCACCTCCACGATCTTGAGGTTGAGCCGGGCGGCGCCGAAGAGCAGGTCGAAGTCGCCGAACGGGTCGAAGTCGCCGAAGTACGAGCGGTTGGCGGCGATCGCCTCGTAGTCTCGCTTCCAGAGGACCTTGGTGCCGCACAACGTGTCCTTGATCGGCTGCCCGAGCAGCCAGGAGAACGCCAGGCTGAACAGCTTGTTGCCGAAGAGGTTCGCCAGCCGCATGGCCTGATGCTCCATCGGGTAGACCAGGCGTACCCCGTTGATGAACTCGCCTTTGCCCTCCAGCAGCGCCCGGTAGAAGCGCGGGAGGTCCTCGGGGGGCACCGTGAGGTCCGCGTCGAGGATCATCACCACCTCGCCGCCGGCGCGTGCGAAGCCGAGCCTGACGGCGTCACCCTTCCCCTTCCCGCCCTGCCGGAAGAGCTGGCAGCGCCGTTCCGGGAAGTTCGCCATCTCCTCCTCGATGACCTGGTACGTGTCGTCCGCGGAGTGGCCCTCGACGAAGATCAGCTCGGTGCCGCTCCCCATCTCCGGCGTGCGCTCGAGGATGCTGGCGATGTTGCCCGCCTCGTTGCGGGCAGGCACCACGACCGAGACGACCGGCTCCGGCTCGCCGCGCTTGCGCCGCCACGGCACGCGCACCACGATGAAGCTGGTGAGCGCGAGGTGGCGGAACGGCCAGATCTTCACCAGAAATCGGTTGCACAGGGGAGCCAGCAGCGGGGTAGGCAGCGGCCAGAGCACCTCGCGCCAGCTCCGGACAACGTCGAGCCCGGCGAGGCGCAGCAGGTTTGCGATGTCCTCGCCGGTCAGCCAGTTCTGCGGAAGGTTCGGCCTGGTCAGCCGCAGCCGCCCGGCGATGCGCAGGGGCAGCTCCCACAGGAGGCTGTAGGAGTTGACGATAACCCGCGTCTGGCGTTGCGCGAGACGGGCTACCTGCTGAAAGACCGATTGGACGTCCCAGGCGTCGTTCGCGAGGTCGGAGAGGATGATCGCGTCGAACTCGCCCTCCAGCCCGGAAAGATCGTGCGCGTCGCCATGGACGAAACGGAGCTGAGGGTGGCGGATGGTGGCGCGGTGAACCATCTCTCCGGAGAAGTCCACCCCGACGCCTTGGGAGGGATGCAACGCGGCCAGCAGGTCGCCCTCGCCGCAGCCGATCTCCAGGACGCGGCGGCCGGGAGGCACCAGAGTCCGGTAGACGCGCTCCAGGCGCCGGTGGTAAGCACTACCGAACCCGCGCAAGCGGTCGAGCGACCGGGCAACCTCGTCCCAGTGGGCGATGCGCTCCTCGCGGTAGCGCTCCCTGGCTTCGTCGGCCGATTTCTCCTCCGGCTCGGGCGGCGCGGGGTCGCGCCCGTCGAGGGGGGTCTGCAGCACGTCCCTTGCACCGGTGCGCTCCACGTTTCCGGCGCCCGGAAACAGGAGCCCCTGTGAGCCGCGCTCGTCCTTGCCGTTCCGGTCCATGCCCTGGCTTCCCTCGTCCCGGTGCCGCCACATGCGGCTGCCGCAGCCTTCGCCTCCCCGGCTCGCCAGTGTATACGACTCGTCAAAGCGCCGCACCGCCCGGATGAAGCCGGAACGTCCGGGAACACCGACAGGGCTCTGCTGGCGTAGAATCCAGCGTCGTGCAAGTGCCGGTCCTCGCAAGCATCGTGCCCTCGCGCACCAGCGCCGCGCGCGTGGTCGTTCTGGGCGCTGCGCTCTTCTGGGTGCTCGTCCTGTCTCTCATCGCGGACTTTCGCTACGACGGGGACATCCGCGCACTGCTGTGCATCGGCGAGGAGATGCACCACCCGCCCGCATTCGACACGGTACCCACGGCGGGACCGTGGGGCTACGACGGCCAGCACTACGGGGCTGTTGCCACCGACCCGTTCCTCCGGAAGCCCGACACGATCCAGTCCATCGACGCCCCATCGTACCGGGCCACCCGGATCATGGTGCCTCTCCTGGCCTGGCTGCTGGCGCTCGGCAACCCGGCGGCGGCCATCGTGGTCTACCAACTGCTCTGCTGGGGGTTCGGCCTCGCCGCCATCTTCCTGGTCGCGCGCTGGCTCGCGGCGGAGCGGCTCTCGCCCTGGTGGGGGCTGTTGCTGCTGGCCGGCACCGGCCTGGCCGCGGCCATGCTCCGCAGCACGCCGGACACCGCGGCCCTGTTCTTCACGCTGGCGGCGCTCTGGTTGCACGCCCGCCGACGCGACCCTCAGGCCCTCGTGCTCGCCTGCGCCGCCGCGCTGGCGAGGGAAACCTCGTACCTGGTTGCACTTGCCATCGCCCTCGACGAGCTGCGACGCCGGCGCTTTGCCAGTGCGGCGGCGTTCGTTTCCGTTCCGCTCGCCCTCGTCATCGGCTGGCAGCTTTACCTGAGGAGCGTGCTCGGCGCCGCGTTCGAGACCGGGACCGGCAACTTCTCGGTGCCCTTCATCTGGCTGAAGGATAAGCTCCCGACGGTCTTCCAGGGCGGGCACATCTGGTGGATGGAGTTCTTCGGGCTCTGCGCGATCGCG
>JALHTD010000484.1 GCA_022865555.1 Thermoanaerobaculaceae bacterium
GACACGACGCGGCCGCGGAGAGGAGCTGGAACCCCCGCAGGGGGTCACCGACGAGGCGCAGCATCACCCAGCCGAGCGCCATCCAGAGCGGGAAGCCGGGGGGGTGGGGGAAGTGTGCGGGGAGGTCGAACTTGAGGAGGCCGCGGGCGAACAGCGTCTCGTCCCACTCCCACGGGCCCGAGGGGAGCAGGGCGAAGCGGCTCACGAGCAGGAGCGCGAGCGTGGCCAGGGTGGCGGCCGCTTCGAGACGAGCATCGGCCAGCCCCCACAAACGCCACGTCCAGACCCGCGCGGTGTACGATACAGCGCGCTGGGCTTCGGCGGTCGGCGTCTTGACGGTCATGGTCGCGCGCCGCGGGCATTCCCGTGGGCGCCTCGAATCTACCATGCCCGTGCGAGCCCGCGCGTGTGAAAGGGGAGCCGTATGGCAGGCGTGTTGCGAAGCATGACCGGATTCGGGCAGGCTCAGGCGGAGCTCTCCCCCAGGCTCGCGGCCCAGGTGCGCGTGACCTCGCTGAACTCCCGCTTCCTCGAGGTGACCCTGCGCACCCACCCCAGGATGGAAGCGGCGGAGCTGGAGGCTGCGCTGCGCCCGCTGCTCTCGGAGCGGGTCGCGCGCGGTCGCGTCCAGGTCGTGGTGGAGCTGAGGCCGATTGGTCGCGACGTGGCCGGTCTGGTGCTGCGTTGGGACGTGGCGTCGTCGCTGCTTGACGCCCTGGCCCAGCGCCCGAAGGGGCTCGAACTCGCCCCCCTCACGCTGCGCGACCTGCTCGCCCTGCCGGGCTTCGCCGAGGGCGCCGGGGAGCTGGCCCTCGCGCCCGAGGAGCAGAAGACCCTGCTGGGTCTGGTGGCTGCGGCCCGCGATGCTCTGGTCTCGGTACGCGAGCGCGAGGCAGCGGCTCTGCTCCCTCAGATCGAGGGAGAGGTCGCCGAGCTCGAGTCGTTCCAGAGGTGGCTTGCCGGTATCAACGGGCAGCTGCGCGAAACGCTGCTCGCCCGCCTGCGCGAGCGGATGACCTCCCTGCTGGAGGGAAAGGAGGTCAACCAGGACCGACTCCTGCAGGAGGCCGCCCTCGCCGCCGACCGATCGGACGTGGCGGAGGAGGTGCAGCGCCTGGCTGCCCACCTCAGCCATCTGCGAGACCTGCTGTCGGAGGGTGGGGCCGTGGGGAAGAAGCTCGACTTCCTCCTGCAGGAGGTGCTGCGCGAGGTCAACACCGCCGCCTCCAAGTGCCGCGAGGTCGGGATGGGGGAGCGGGTGGTCGGCGCCAAGGCTGCGCTCGAGAAGCTGCGCGAGCAGTGCGCGAATCTGGAGTAGAGAAAGGCAACAGGCAATAGGCAAGAAGAGAAACAACCAGACCGGGAAGCGATGAACGCGGGATCGGCGCCAGTCGTGTGGACGGATCGCAGGTTCTACCTGCTGCTGCTGGCGTTCCTCGTGGTGCACGCGGTGCTGGCGGCGACGTTGCCCGTCTCGGGTGACGAGGCCTACTACTGGGACTGCTCCCACCACCCCGACTGGGCCACGTACGATCAGCCGCCGCTGATGATGCTGGCTCCCATCCCGTTTCGCGCCTTGCTGGGCGAGACGCGCCTGGCGGTGCGCGGGCCCGCCATCCTCGCGAGCTTCCTGATAGGGGTCTTCCTGCTCCCCTTGGTCCGCCGGCTCGGCGGCGGCGCTCGCGAGGCTGCCTGGACGTACCTCGTGCTGCACGCCACGCCGCTTTTCTTCCTGGGGTCGTTCTACGCCTCAACAGACATCGGGATGGTGGCCGGCTACATCGGGGCGACCTGGGCGGCCGTCGCCATCGCCCAGGGGGAGAGACGCGCCTGGTGGGGGTTCGGGATCGCGGTGGCTCTCGGCTTCCTGGCCAAGTTCCCCGTCGTACTCGTGCTGCCGGCCCTCGCGCCCGCGCTGGTGCGCTCCGAGGTCAGGGCCCACCTGCGAACTCCGGTGCCCTACCTGGCCGCGGCGCTCTCAGCGGCGCTAACGCTCCCGGTGTGGATATGGGGGGCGCAGCACGACTGGATCAACCTTGACTTCCAGCTTCGCCAGCGCCACAACCCGGGACCGGTAACTCTCGTCCACGCCCTCGAGTTCTTCGCGTTTTCCGCCATCCTGAGCTCACCGCCATTGGTGGTCGCGATCACGATGGCGTGGTGGCGGGCGTGGCGGCGGAGGGACCACGCGTGGGCCGCCCTGCTGGTTTCCGCGGCGATGCCGATGATCTTCTTCCCGTTCGTGGCGCTGCGGGAGGGGATCGCCCCCCACTGGGCAGGCCCCGCGCTCGTCCTCGCCACGGTGGCGCTCGCCTGTACGGTCCCGCGCCCGCGCTGGCTCGTGCGCTCCGGCGTGGTTTTCGGCCTCGCGCTCTCGCTTGCGATCGTCACAGCCCTGCTGCTGGTGTCGCACATTCTGGAGGTGGACTGGCCGTTTGCGGGTCGCTTCCGCGGGAAGGTCGGCAAGTCGGTCACCGCCGCCGTGGCCAACGACGAGATCGCGGCCGAGGTCGGGAGGCGTCTGCGACCCGGCGAGATGGTGGCCTCGGAGAGCTACACCAACGTGCACCTGTTCGCGTTCCTCTCGGGAGGGAGAATGCCCACCCGGCTGGCCCGGGTAGGCGGGGGCATGCACGGGCTGGCCTCTCTCTACTGGTACCGGCCCGAGGAGCTGCGCGGGAAGGACTTCCTGTTCGTGAGCACTCGGGACGGACTGGCCGCGCCGCTCTCCGAGATCTTCGCGGAGGTCTCCGAGGAGGCGCCTTTCCTGATCGAGCGGAACGGCAGGGTCGTGCGGCGAGTCTTCTTCCTGCGCTGCCGGGACCTGCTGCGTCCCGAGGGCACCTTCACACGCCTGTCGTCGGGACAGTGAAGGGCCTTCCGCCTTCAGGACGTACTGTCGGCGCGGGCCCTGAAGCGTCCGTTTTGTGCCGTCGACTCGCGCCGGACCGCTGCCGGTCTACCCGGGCCCGTTTCCGGGGACCGCCGGGTTCCTCGGCAGCGTCGGCCTTGGCTTGGGGGTTTCAATGATGACGAGGAGCTTCCTGACGCCTATGGCGAACGACCGGCTCACGCGCCCCTGGCCGCGGGCCTTCTCACCGACCAGCGGCAGCCTGCCCTGGGTGACGACCCCGATACTGGCCTTGCCGTCGCTGAGGACGTAGCACTTGATCGACGGCACGTCGATGCGCTCCTTCACGGTGCCGAAAACGGTGACGTCCTTGCCCTCGTACTTGCCGGGCTCGGCGGCGATCTTTGCGATCTTCGTGGCCACGAGGCGTTCGCAGGAGACGGCCGTCAGGGCCCCGATGACGAGGGCCACCAGCCCCAGCCGGGCGGATCGGGTGAGCGCGACCGTCACTCCTGCTTCCTCCTCGCTGCCGCGCACCGAGTCGGCGCGGGTTTCACCCAACCATTCTAGTGTGGCCGCACCGTTCCGCAAAACGGGGAAGAGGCGCTCGGGTCGGCAGAAACGCGTCCCGTGCGCTACAATCCACGTTCCAACGGAGGGTCCTGATGCGGGACGCCGAGATTCGCGAGCTGCCGGGGCTGATCGGGGAGCAGGTTCGGGTGTCGGGCTGGCTGTACAACGCCCGCTCCTCCGGCAAGCTGCGCTTTCTCGTCGTGCGTGACGGGTCGGGCTACCTGCAGTCCGTGGTCGTCAAGCCGCAGGTTTCCGAACGGGTGTGGGCGGAGGCCGAGCGGGTGACCCAGGAGTCCTCGCTGCACGTCGTCGGGAAGGTCAAGGAAGACAAGCGCGCGCCCGGCGGCGTGGAGCTCCAGGTCGAGGACCTCACAATCGTGCAGCTCTGCCCCGAGTACCCGATCACCCTCAAGGAGCACGGACCCGACTTCCTCCTGAACAACCGCCACCTGTGGCTGCGCTCCATGCGGCAGCACGCGGTCATGCGGGTGCGCAACGAGCTGACCTACGGCATTCGCGAGTTCTTCCATGAGCGCAACTACGTCAACATCGACTCGCCGATCCTGACCCCTGCGGCCTGCGAGGGGACCTCCACGCTCTTCGAGACCGACTACTTCGGCGAGAAGGCATACCTCACCCAGTCCGGACAGCTGTACCTGGAGCCCGCCGCCGCGGCCCACGGAAAGGTCTACTGCTTCGGCCCAACCTTTCGCGCCGAAAAGTCCAAGACCCGCCGCCATCTCATGGAGTTCTGGATGGTGGAGCCCGAGGTGGCGTGGATGCGCTTCGACGGACTGCTGGACCTGGCCGAGGAGTTCGTCTCGTACCTCGTGAGCCGGGTGCTGGACCGCTGCAAGGAGGACCTCGAGCGTCTGGAGCGCGACGCCTCCAAGCTCGAGCTCGCCACGCGCCGGCCGTACCCCCGCATCGACTACGGCGAAGCGATCGCCAGGCTCCAGGGCAAGGGGTTCGACGTGAAGTTCGGGGACGACTTCGGCGGCGACGAGGAGACCTCCCTCGCCGACGAGTCCGGCAAGCCGGTCATGATCACCCGCTACCCGGCTGCGATCAAGGCTTTCTACATGGAACCCGACGCCGCCGACCCTACCCGGGCGCTGGCCATGGACATGATCGCCCCCGAGGGGTACGGAGAGATCATCGGCGGCTCCGAGCGCATCGGCTCATACGAGCTGCTCGAGAAGCGCATCGCCGAGCACGACCTGCCGCGCGACGCGTTCCAGTGGTACCTGGACATCCGCAAGTACGGGGCGTTCCCGCACTCGGGGTTCGGGATGGGGATCGAGCGGGTGGTCACCTGGCTGTGCGGCCTGCAGCATCTGCGCGAGGCGATCCCGTACCCCCGCCTGCTCAACCGCCTGTACCCTTGAGCGCCGCCGGCGTCGGACCATCTGCGGCGTCAGGCTCCGGCCCCACGCGTCCTCATGTAGCCTCCGGCTACACTCCGGCGCGATGGCCTCGCCTTCCTTGCATCTGGCCCAACGGCGGCGGCGCCGCTGCCGCGAGCAGAAACCCGGTAGCTAAACCCTGATGTGAGGGCCGGGCGTGCCTGACACGGGTCTCGTGTACTTGACAATGGGGAACTGAACATGTACAGTTTCTCTGTACAGGTCGGAGGGCCTATGGCATCGGTTACCACCTACACTCAGGCGCGCGCAACGTTGGCAAAGCTCTGCAGCGAGGTCGTGGAGTCGCGAGAGATCGTCGTCATCCGGCGTCGCGGTGCCGAGGACGTCGCGCTCGTGGCAGCCGACGAGCTGCGTAGCCTGATGGAAACTGCCCACCTCCTGCGCTCGCCCAAGAACGCGGAGCGGCTCCTGCGCGCCCTGGCGCGGGCACGGAAGAGCAGGCTGCGTCCCGTAACGACGGCCGCGTTGCGCCGCGAGTTGGGCCTTGCCGAAGAGTAGTCGAGGTCCTGCGGGTCACCGCGTAGGGCGCCTCGCGGTCTTCCACCCTGAGTTCATCGAGGACCTGCGCTACTGGGTGGAGACCGACCGCAAGACGGCGCTACGAGTGCTTGCGATTGTCGAGGCGGTGCTTCGGGAGCCGTTCTCCGGGATCGGCAAGCCCGAGCCGCTCAAGTACCTCGGTCCAGGCCTCTGGTCGCGCCGCCTGACTCAGGAACACCGAATCGTGTACCTCGTACGCGCCGACCGCGTGGATTTTCTCCAGGGGCGCTACCACTACTGAGGCCGTCACTGACGGACCCGATGGCGCTCCTGCCACGGGCAGGGCCCTCCAATAGGGTCAGGCGGCGGCGGGGACGGGCACGATGTCGCGCAGCGCCGCTACGAAGGCGGCCATCTCGGCCGGTGTGCCGACCGACACCCGCAGCCACGTGGGCATCGAGGGGAACCTCCGGCCGACCAGGATCTTCTTGGCCTTGAACGCCTCGATGAGCGGGGCCACGTCGCGCCCCGTGTCGATCATGATGAAGTTGGCCTCGGAGGGGATGAAGCGGTGGCCGTCGGCTGTCAACTGTCCGGTGAGCCAGCGCCTCGCGTCGTTCATGCGCCGCTTCATCCGCGGGACGAGGTCGGGGTCCGCGAGGCTGGCGAGGCCGGCCGCGAGCACCGCGGCGTTGGTGTTGCTGAACGATGCGTATCGTTCAAGCGCCTCGATCTTGTCGGCCGCCGCCACGGCGTAGCCCAGTCGCATGCCGGCAAGGCCGTATATCTTGGAGAAGGTGCGCACCACGATCAGGTTCGGGTGCGCGGCGAGCAACTCGAAACCGGTGCGGTAACCGGGGTTTTCGACGAAGTGGTGGTAGGCCTCGTCGAGCAATACCGTGACCGAGGGGGGGACCCGCCCGAGAAAAGCGGCCAACGCCTCGCCGGTGACGATCGTGCCGGTAGGGTTGTTGGGGTTGCACACGTAGACGAGCCCGGTCGCGCCGTCGCACGCGGCGGCCATGCGCGGGAGGTCGTGGCGGAACGAAGCGTCGAGCGGCACCTTGACGGGCTGGGCCCTCGTAACGCGGTTGTAGGCGAGGACCGCCTCGAACGTGGGCTCCGCTACCACCACCTTCCGGTCCGGGGCGAGGAAAGCCCCGTCGGCCATGCGCAGGATGTCACCCGAGCCGCAGCCGAGCAGGACCTGCTCCGGGGCGACGCCGTGAAACCTCGCCAGCGCGCTGCGCACCTCGTCCTCCTGGTAGTCCGGGTAGCGCGCGGCGACCTCCTGCGAGCGGGTCATCGCCTCGCGCGCGGCCGCCGAAGGCCCGTAGGGGTTCTCGTTCGAGTTGAGCTGGAGAACATCCCTGGGCAGGCCCGCGGCGACCCGGGCCTCGGCCGCAGCCGGCGTCAGCCTCGTGTCCAGGAGCACTACGCCCGCGGCGGCCCCAAGTGCCGCCCCGAACCCTCGCCGCGTGATCCCGATCGTGCCCATCGCGCTCTCCTTTCGACGCTCGGCTTTCGCTGCCGAAGGGACCTCTGCGCAGTGTACGGCTGGCCTGGAAGCGCCCGCAACTGACCGCGCCCCACCGCGCGGAAATCGAGACATGCAGCCGGTCGGGGAAACAGCCCCTGATCGAATGTTCACAGGTGAGAACGGACAAAGTCTGAACTCTTCTCACCTCATGGTGTAATCTTGCGGGCGGGGTTTGGGGGCATGGCGCACCACACCGTGAGATCGGGCTATCGGAGCCTGGTGGAGCGGTTGAACCGCTTCCCGCAGGGCGCCCCGCCCTCCGAGCTGCTCTACAAGATCCTCGGCCTGCTGTTCTCCGAGC
>JALHTD010000485.1 GCA_022865555.1 Thermoanaerobaculaceae bacterium
CGCGCCCGTCCACCGTGATGACCACGAACACCTGCGGAAGGTTGCTGACCTCGTGGGTCACGTAGAGCAGGTTGCCTCCGCAGAACTCGAGGATGCGGGGGCTCTTCCCCGGCAGCTCGATCGTCGAGACCGACGTCCCGGGCGCCTCGAAGATCTCCAGCTTGTCTCCACGGAGGACCGCGATCCGCCCGTTTCCCCGGTTCACCGCCACCGAGGTGTCGGCTCCCGGGAAGCGCGGGGCGGTTCCCGCGAGACCCGGCGTTGCGGCCAGCGCAGCGAGCAGGCACGCGAGCAGCGCTCTCCTCATGGGTCCTCCCCGGTCCGCGGGGGTTGCAACCCCGCTGCCCGCCTACCCTACCACCTCAAGGCCCGCCCGGGGAGGGCCTCGCCCCCGCGGTTGCGCTTCCGCGCGCCAGCCGCGGATCGTCCGCCCACCCCCCGGGCAGATTCGTCGGGGCCCCGGCTCGCGGGTGCAGATCGCCGCCCGGGTCGCGGTGGCAGGAGAAGCAGTCGTCGCGCAGCGGGTGGTCCGGAGGGCGCGGGTGCCTGCCCACATGCCAGTGACAGGAGAGGCAGTGTGCCTCCGCCTGGTCGAGGGCGTGGTCGCGGTCGGCGGGCAGGCGCGGCGGCTTGCTCGCGACCAGCAGCAGTGCACCGAACAGGACGGCAGCCGCCAGCAGCCACAGCAGGAGGCGTCTTCGACGCGACATCACTCGTATGGTACCCTGCCCCGTGATGCGTGGACTCGTTCGCGACACTCTTCTCCTCGTCATCGCCACGCTGGTCCTGGGCACCGCGGCCAACCTCCTCCCCGGTCGCCACCTCGCTTGGTGGGGCAAGGGGTACGAGCCGCCCCGTGCCGAGGTGGACTTCAACTTCCTCGATCCCGGATCTGCAGACGCGATGCGCACGTCGCTTCCCGGCGTCGTCTTCCTGGACACCAGATCCGCGACCGAGTTCGGAGCCGGGCACGTGCCCGGAGCCGAGGAGATCGCCTACACGGACCTGCAGGCCCAGCTGACGCCCGAGCGCCTCGGGCGCCTCCGCTCGGCAGGCGCGGTCATCGTCTACGGCGCGAGCGACGAGACCGACGTTGAGCAGCTCCTCGCGCAGGAGCTTCGCCGGCGCGGGCTGGCGCCGCCGTACGTGCTCATCGGTGGCTTCCTTGGGTGGCAGGGCAGCGGACTGCCGGTGGACGGGGGTGCCCGGTGAGTTGGCTGCGCAACCCGTGGCTGCATCGCGCCCTCGGCCTCGTGCTCGGCGGCATCTTCCTGTACGCCGCCCACGCGAAGATCCTCGACCCGCGCCCACTGGTGACGATCATCTGGAACTACCGCGTCCTGCCGGCCGGGCCCATCAACCTGATGGCGATCTACATGCCGTGGATGGAGCTGCTCGCGGGGATCGCCCTCGTCACCGGCTTCAAGCGCCGCGCCGCCGCGCTGTGCTCGACAGGCCTGCTGATCGCCTTCATGGTGGCGCTCGGGATCAACGCCCTGCGCGGCGTCAACGTCGCGTGCGGCTGCTTCTCGACCAGCGCCGAGGACGTCAGCAACGCCTGGGTGCTTGTGCTGCGCGACCTCCCCATGCTGCTCGCGGCGCTCGTGATGCTGGTGTTCCCCCCGGCGCGCCGCTCAGGCGTGCCCACCCCACCAGCCGCTCAGGCTTGAGGCTTGGGGCTTGGGGCTTGGGGCCTGGCGCTCGAGGCTTCCGACTGCCGATAGTGCCATC
>JALHTD010000486.1 GCA_022865555.1 Thermoanaerobaculaceae bacterium
CGGAGCGCCGGCCCCACATTTGCGAGACAGGAAAGAAGGTGCGCGGCTGAGGGCAGCCGCGCCACGGGAGAAGAGACGTAGCGCGGGCGCCTCGCCCGCGCGAGCGAAGCGGGGGCAGCCGCGTGACAAGAAGCAGGAACAACAAAAACCCCGGGGCGACGGCCCCGGGGTTGGAGTAGAAGGTTCGCGAGCCGGCTAGGCCAACTCGGCGAGGGTCGCCTTGAGGAAGGTGTAGAAGCGGTCCACGGTCGAGATCTGCACCCGCTCGTCGGGTGAGTGGGGCGACTCGATCTGCGGGCCCATGGAGACCATGTCCATGCCGGGGTACTTCTCGCCGATCAGGCCGCACTCCAGGCCGGCGTGGATCGCCTTGACCGCGGGCTTCTTCTTGAACTCGCGCTCGAACACCTTGAGGGCGGTGTTGAGCACCGCCGAGCTGGGGTTGGGCTTCCAGCCCGGGTACCCGTCGCGCTGCTCGACTTCGGCGCCGCCCAGGCGGAACGCCGCGCCGATCTGCTCGGTGGTGGCCTTGAGAGACGGCATCACCGAGGAGCGACTGGACGTGGTGACCTTCACGGTGTTCCCCTCGGTCGTAACGACCGCGAGGTTGTTCGAGGTCTCGACCAGGCCGGGCACGGCGCGGCTCATCCCGAGCACGCCGTGCGGGCATGCGAGCAGCGCGTCGAGCACGCGGTCGTTGTCGAAGCGAATCCACACCTTGCGATTCTCCTCCCGGTCCTCGAGAGTGACGCACTCCACTCGCTGGCCGGGGTCGATCTCCCCGAACTCCTCCTTGAGGACCCGGGCAAAGGAATCTACAGCCGCCACAGCCGCGCTCTCGTTGCCCTTGGAGATCCGGATCACCGCATCGGCCTCGCGCGGGATGGCGTTGTGCTTGCTGCCCCCCGCGAGCGAGACGATCCCGAACTCAATCCCCTTCCCCTGCAGCGCGTTGAGGGTGCGCAGGAGGAACTTGAGCGCGTTGCCGCGGTTCTCGTGGACGTCCACGCCCGAGTGTCCTCCGCGCAGGCCGCGCACCGAGACGCGCACCGGAACGGTCCCCTTGAGCGCCTCCTCGCGGGTGACGGTGAAGGTCGCGTGAGTGTCGGCGCCGCCCGCGCACCCGATGTAGAGCGCGGCGTCTTCTTCGGTGTCGAGGTTGATCAGTATCCGGCCGGCGAGGAGCTTGTTGTCCAGTTGCATGGCGCCGGTGAGGCCGGTCTCCTCGTCGATCGTGAACAGCAGCTCCAGCGGGCCGTGCACCGCCTTCTGGTCTTCGGCGACGGCCATGGCCGCCGCGACGCCGACGCCGTTGTCGGATCCGAGGGTTGTCCCCGTCGCGTAGACGTAATCCCCGACCACCCGCACCTGGATGGCATCCTTCTCGAAGTCGAACGCGACGTCCGAGTTCTTCTCCGGAACCATGTCGAGGTGGCCCTGGAGCACGATGACCGGGGCCTTCTCGTGGCCGGGGGTCGCCGGCACTTTGACCAGCACGTTGCCGGCACCGTCGCGCTTGACCTCGAGACCGTGCGACTTGGCCCAGTTCACGACGTGCTCGGCGATGCGCTCCTCGTGCTTGGACGGGCGCGGGATCTGGCGAATGGCGTCGAAGTGCTTCCAGATGAGGCGGGGTTCCAGTTTGTCCAACGGGCTCGACACGTTGCACCTCCCTTTGCGGGTCGCCGCAGGCCCTACGGCGCAGCGACCACGCATTCTACCCCGACTGCCGGTTTCCGGACGCTCGGCACGGAGGGTTGTGCGGCCGCTACCGCATTACCTCGAGGACGCCGTCCTCATCCATGTAGACGGAGTCGATGAAGCGGACGGTGTGGGTGGCCAGCGACATGATCACGGAGGAGACCCGGACGCCGCCCCCGAACAGGCGAACCCCCTCGAGCAGGTCGCCCTTGGTCACGCCCGAGGCCACGAAGATCGCGTCGTCCCCCGACGCCAGCTCCGACTCGCTGTAAACGTGGTGGTGGTCCTTGATGCCGATCTCCTCCAAACGCTTCCTGTGCCAGTCCTCCAGCACCACCAGCCGCCCCTGCATCTGGCCGTGCAGGCAGCGGATGGCGGCGGCGGTGAGCACCCCCTCCGGGGCGCCGCCGATGCCCATGAGGGCGTGGATGCCGGTGCCCCGGATCGCGGTGGCCAGACCGGCGGAGAGGTCGCCGTCGGAGATCAGCTTGATGCGCGCCCCGGCCTCGCGGATCTCGGCGACCAACTCCTCGTGGCGTGTGCGGTCGAGCACGACAACCGTGAGGTCGTGCACGTCGCGGTCGAACGCCTTGGCGATGCGCGCGAGGTTCTCCTTGACCGGGGCGTCGATGTCGATGCAGCCGCGAGCCGTGGGCCCGACCACGATCTTCTGCATGTAGATGTCGGGCGCGTACAGGAGCCCGCCCTTGCTGGCCGCGGCGAGCACCGCGATGGCGTTGTTGGACCCGGTCGCGCACAGGTTGGTCCCCTCGAGGGGGTCCACCGCGATGTCGATCTCGGGGTAGCCCAGCCGCCCGTCCTTGTCCGCGCCGACCTTCTCGCCGACGTACAGCATGGGTGCCTTGTCGCGCTCGCCTTCGCCGATCACGATGGTGCCGTTGATCGCGAGGGTGTCCATCTCCTGGCGCATGGCTTCCACGGCGATCTTGTCGGAGTGCTTGCGTTCGCCGTACCCCATGGTCCGCGCCGCGGCGATGGCGGCCTTTTCGGTGACCCTCAGGAAGTCTGGCTCGAGGTTTACGTCCATGGGGGGCCCCTCCCTCTCTGCACGTTCCGGCTGCCGGCATTCTACGCCGGTCCAAGATGGGGGAAACGGGAGAGGAATCACGGGAAGCGGAAGGAAGAAGGCCCAGGACGGGGCTGCCCTCCTTTTGCCTCTTGCCCTACTGCTTGACCTTCAGGAGGTCGTGAAGCTCCTTGACACCCGGGGTCCCTTTCGCGATCTTCACGGCCAGCTTCTCCCGGGCGCCGTCGGGGACGGTTCCGGAGAGGCTCACGACCCCGTCGGTGGCCTCGACCTCGATGTCGAAGGCGACCTTGCCGAGTTCCTCGAGCAGCCTGGTCTTGACGTGCCCCTCGAGGACCGCGTCCGCAACCTCTCGTTCGACCTTGTCCACCACCCTTGCGACGGGCGGCTCGGCTCCCTGAGCATCGGGCGAGAGCCTGACGCGGTTTCGCACCTCCCGCACTCCGCTTACCGACTGGGCCACTTTCTCCGCGAGCTCCTCGCTTGAGCGCTTCTCCACGGTGCCCGAGAGCTCCACGACGCCGCCCTTGGCCTCGACCTGCACACGCAGACCGTCGGAGCCGAGGTGCTCCAGCAGGGCAAGGCGGACGCGGGTCAGCAGCAGCACATCCGCGACCTGGCCCTGCGCCGTTGTCCAGGCCTGGTCGAGCGTCCCGCCGAGCCGGGCCGCTGGGCCCGGGGTCGGGGTGGGGGTTCGTGCCTCCCCTCCGCACGCCAGCAGCAGGACGACCGCCGCGGACCCCGTTACACCCATCACAAAAGACTTGCCCGAGCCGCGGCGGGGCGCGGTAACGCCCATCACTTTGTCTCCGGGTGTACGGCTCGGTGGGCGACCGCGTAGCCGGCCTGGTTGGTGAGCTCGTCGCGCACCCCGACCGAGATGCGGTACCTCCCGGGCTCGAGAAGGAGGCTTGCCGTGACGGTGAAGTAGCCCTTGCGGGCGCTCTCGTATTCGGAGGCAGACATGCGGATCGGGTGCTCGGTGCGCTGCAGGTCCGACTGTTTCCCCTCGTCGTCCCGGGCTGCGTAGTACACCATCACATAGCCAACCAGATTGCTCTCTTCGGGGATGAGCGCCACCTTCTCGAGCGGGATTCGGACCGACACCGGCAGCATCCAGCGCCCGTTGCCGGCCATCTGGGGCTCATCGGTAGAGAGCTCGATGCCGAGCGGGTTGTCCTCGAGGTCGAAGGTCAGTCCGCTCACGACCCGGTCGCCGATTCGGGTGGGCAGCGTCTTCTCGATGAACGTCTTGCGGTAGCTCAGCCGATACTCGGGATGACCCTTGACCTTCACCTGGATGTGGTGCATGCGGTCCTGCCCCGAGGGGACGAGCCGGTACCCCAGGGAGTAGTACGTCTCGAAGTCGTTGGCTATCTTCTCCAGACCGGGGGTCGGGTCGTTGGCGTTGAGTATCGCGAGGCCTCCGGTCTCGTCGGCCATGTAGGAGAGGGACTCCTGGTAGTTGCTGGACATCATGGTGGCCGAGATCGCAGACCGGGGCTGGCGGTTCTCGGCCTCGATGCCGAGGTTGGATGTGAGTCCCGCGGAGTCGATGGTGTAGAGGGTCACGCCAGCCGCAACGGCCGAGTTCACGAGACCGCGGAACAGCTCGGTGGCATCGTTGTCCCGCGCCTCGCCGAGCACGCTCGGGTTTCGATAGGTGTCCTGGATCTGGTAGAAGAGCTCCAGACCGGGAGTCATCGGCAGGCCATCCGAGAGGTAAATGATCGCCTTCTTCCCGGGCAGCCCGCTCATCATTCCGATCAGCTCCTTGATGGACCCGATTGCGAAGGTTAGGTTGTTGTACTGCTCCCGGGCGAAACTTCGCGCTTGGTCAACCGCCTGGTTGACGGAGGAGGGCTTGCTCGAGTTCTCCTCGATGAATTCCTCGACCTGTCGCCTGCTATTGACCGCGTCGGTGGCCCCGCCCGTGTACCGCTTCATTGCCCGGAGCGCGACGGCGACCTCCTCCGGCTCGGAGGTGAAGGGCTGCAGCACCTTCAGGCTTTTCTGGTAGGAGACCACCATCGCCTGGTTGGGGGGTTGGAGGTACGTATACACCCAATCCGCCATCTTCCCGATCACCCGGTTGCGGTTCATCGGCAGGACATACTCGTTGTCCACGTAGAACGCGATGAAGCGCGGCTCCCGCTTCACCGGCGGGGTCGTGTCGGGCGTGGGCGGCGGGGTCGCAGGAGCCGTCGCCGGAGCGGGCGCCGGCGTGGGGGCGGCTTCGCCGACGACGGTCCGCGTGTAGACGGCGAAGTTCGTGAGCTCCTGCAGCTTCCCGTTCTGGAAAACCTCGAAGTCGCCGGTTTTCAGGCCGAGCACCGGCCCCTTCTTGTCGACCACCGTGACTTCGACGTTGACGATCGTGACCTCGGCGACGTCGAGGAAGCGCAGCCCGCCTACCTGGCTCGCGGGCGGCTTCTCCGCCGGTGGCTTTTCCGCCTGTGGCTCCTCCTGTGCAAGCACCACGACAGCGAGCAGCAGGAGCGCAGAGACGATTCGGAGTGTCGGGTTGGTCCTCAAGGCGCCCTCCCCGGGGTGGAGTCTAGCAAACAGGGGCGCAGCGGCCGCGCCCCTCCGGAGCTTTCGCGACGATCAGAGCTTGAGGTCCGCGATCACCGCGGAAGTCGTGTGCGCCAGCACGTCGTCCACCGCCACCCGCAGCGTGCGGGTTCCGCCCTCGACCTCGAGGGCGAAGCGGTAGGCGAAGTAGCCCTTCTGCTTCGCCTCCTCGAGCTTGTCGGCCGGGATCTCGATAGGCACCTTCTGGTGCGAGAGCTCCGACTGGTTGCCCTTGGGGTCGGTGGCCATCACCACGATGCGCATCTGACCCCACGCAACCGATCCGCGCGGCAGCATGGTGAGGTTGGCGTACGGGATGCGCAGCTCGGCGTTGAAGCGGTAGACGTGCATGCCCTCGGCGCCCCAGCGGAACTTGCTCGTGGGCTTGTCGAGCACCAGCTCCACGCCGAGCGGGTTCTCGGTCTGGCCGGTGAGGAGCGCGGCGCGCGTGCGCTCGGCCTCTCTCTGCTCGGCTGGGCGGTCCACGTAGCTCTTCCTGTAGGTCAGCTTGTACTCGGGTTGGCCGATGACCTCGACCTTCAGCTGGTGCTCCTTGCCGTCGCCGACGTGCTCGGGCTGGAAGGCGAGCGAGTAGTAGCTGGAGGTGAGCCTCTCCACGTCGGCCAGCGCCGCGCCGCCGTCCGCGGTGAACATCGCCTCGCCGCCGGTGATCTGCGCCACCTTGATCAGGTTGTCCTTGCGGTCCGATTCGCGCCAGAACATGGCGCCGGAGACGTCGACGAAGGTGGACTGAGCCCTGCTGGCAGCGTCGAGTTGGGTCATCGTCATCCCCGAGGGATCGACCGTGAAGAGGGTGTACTCGAGCTCGCCGGCGAGCTGGGCCGCATGGTCGAAGAGTCCCACGTTACGGACCTTGGCGTCGCTCGTGCCCCGGAAGAGGTCCTGCAGGAGGTAGACGGGAACGTTCTGGGCGCGTGGGAACCCGGGCGAGATCAGCACGACGACCTTGCGGGCGCCCTGCGTGACCGCGAAACGGTCGAGGGTGGCCGAGAAGGCGCTCTCGACCCGGCCCACGATGCTTCTCATCTGGTTCCAGTACTCCTCGTTGAGGACACGCCGGTACTCGGTGCCCGCGTACGATCTCGAGCTCCCACCCATCCCTGGGCCGCTGGTCTGGTAGACCGAAAGCGTTATCTGGTGCTGCAGACCCCTCCCGGGGAGGCGCTCGACCTCCTTCAGTGCGGCCAGGAGCTTCTCCCGGCTCGCGGTGGGCGGGGTGTGCACCCGCAGCGTGCCGTCGAAGCTCACGATCACCATCGTCTGCGCGGGCGGCAGGCCCACGGATACCTGGTCCTTGAGGGAATCCAGCACCATCTTCTTGTCCGACTCGATGAGCTGGTACAGGTCGAAGAAGACGACGACTTGCCTCGGCACCGGCTCGCCTACCATGGTGCCGTCGGGAGAGGCAGCCACCTGTCCGCCGACCACGGCGAGAAAGTTCGTGATCTGCTGCTCCTTGCCGTCCTCCAGGATGCGGAAGCTCTCTTTGGTGAGATCCGGGACCGGCACATCGTTGGCGTCAAGGACCTTGACGTCCACATTGATGTTGTTGACTGTCACCTCGCTTACGAAAACGGGCGCGGTCGGTGTGGGCTGCTGCGCCAGCGTCGCGGCCGCCACCGTGACAAAACCAAGAACAAACCGAGACTTCAGGAGCATGACTCTCGTCCTCCGGGTGGTAAGGGTAGCAAGCCCTGTGCCAGGATCAATCTCAGCGCCACAGCGCCGGTGCGGCCCCAAGCGCTCACCTGGAGGACGCCCCGTCTCACGGGACGGACAGGCAGGCCTGCCCGCCCGACCGCCCCACCCAGGGCTGCAGGAAGATCGTGGGTGGGCGGACTCCCGCTGCGAGAACTCCGTCGAACACCGAGGTCGTACAATCGCGGGGCCGCCACCGCGGCGCGAGGTGAGGCATGGCCTTTGTCTACAGGTACTCCAAGATGGCCGAGGGGATGCGCCCCTCGCCGATCCGCGAGCTCTTCAAGATGACGCAGCGGCCCGGGATGATCTCCTTCGCGGGCGGCCTGCCCGACCCCGCGATCTTCCCGGTGGAGGAGTTCGCCGTGTGCGCCGAGGCACTGCGCACGCAGGGCACGACCGCGCTTCAGTACGGCGCCAGCGAGGGTCACCGCCCGCTCGTGGACGAGATCCAGCGGCGAATGGAGCCTCTCCTCGGGCGCCCAATCGTGCCGGAGGAGATCGTCATCTCCTCGGGCTCGCAGCAGGCCATGGACATGCTGGCTCGCGTGCTGCTGGACCCCGGCGACGTGGTGGTCGTGGAAGCGCCAACCTACCCCGGTGCCCTGCACACCTTCCGGTCCGCCGGCGCGCGCCTCGCGCTCGTGCCGTGCGACGAGCACGGCATGAAGGTGGATCTTCTGCCCGACGTGATCGAGCGCTGCCGCCGGGAGACCGGCCGCGTGCCAAAGCTCATCTACACGATCATCAACTTTTCCAACCCCTCGGGCGCCTGCCTGTCGGAGGCCCGGCGGCGCAGGCTGGCCGGGATCGCACGCGAGCTCGCCATCCCGGTGCTGGAGGACGACCCCTACGGTGAGCTGCGCTACCGGGGGGAGCGCATCCCCACGCTGTTCTCGCTCGCCGGCGGCGGCGTGATGTTCGCGTCCTCTTTCTCCCAGATCCTCGCCCCAGGGGTGAGGGTGGCGTGGGCCGTGGCCGAGGCCGAGCTGATCCGCAAGATGGTGATCGCCAAGCAGGGCATGGACCTGTGCACGTCCGTGGTGGCGCAGGTCCTGGTCGCGGAGTACTGCAGCCGCGGTTTCCTCGAGTCGCACCTGGAGAAGATCAGGTCCCACTATGCGGGCAAGGCGGCGGCGATGGCCTCCGCCCTGCGCGAGCACCTGCCTCCATCGGTCCGCTTCGCAGAACCTTCCGGCGGTTTCTTCTTCTGGCTCGAGCTCGGCGGCGACAGCCGACAGCTTTTCGAGCGCGCCTTGGAGCAGGGTGTGGCGTTCCTCCCCGGTCCGGCCTTCTACCCGGAGCCCGCGGAGACCGTGGGCGAGGTGGTAGACGGCGGGCCCTACGCGCGTCTTTGCTTCACGTTCGCGCAAGGGACTGAGATCGTGGAAGGCACCAAACGGCTCGCGCGCGCACTCGAACAGGCTTGAGGCCCGGGCGTCCTCTCTTGTTCAAACCTCAAGCCACGGCGGTGCGTTAGACTCGCCGCAAGCGATGAGACGCTTTCACCTGGTGGAGTTCCACGAGCTGAGTCGGTTCCCGGCGACGTGGCGCAACCTCCTCACCGACGTCATGTCGTACTTCGCGGAGGGCTTCAGGCCGTACCACCCCGTCTCCGGCAAACTCTGGGCCGCCATGCAGGCCTGCGGAGCGAGATCGATCGTTGACCTCTGCTCGGGCGCCGGCCGGTCGGCGCTCACCGTGGCCCGCGAGATTGCCGCTCGCCACGGCGTCGAGGTGAGCGTCGTCCTCACCGACAAGTACCCGAACCTGGAGGCGTTCCAGCGCGCTGCGCGCGAAAGGCACGGAACGGTCACGATCATTGACACACCCGTCGAGGCAACCGACGTCCCGGGCGATCTCGACGGCTTCTGGACGATGTTCACGTCGTTTCACCACTTCAGGGAGCTCGAGGCCCGTCGGATCCTCGCCAACGCGGTTCGCCAGCAAAGAGGGATCGGCGTCTTCGAGTACACCGAGCGCAACTTCCTGATCTGGGGCCCGACGATCCTGGCGATGCCACTGTTCGTCTGGATTGCCACACCGTTCATCCGGCCGTTCTCGTGGCGCCGGGTGCTGTGGACGAACCTCCTGCCGATCGTGCCGCTTCTGGCCGCATGGGACGGCCTCGTCTCCTGCCTCCGGACGTACTCGCCGGCCGAGCTTCTCGCGCTGACGCCGACGCATGCCCCCGAGCGCTACACGTGGGAGGCCGGCAGGCTCCGGTCGTTCGGCGCCTGCCGCATCACCTACCTTCTGGGATGGCCCGCACCGACGTAAGGCAGGCCCGAAGGCTCGAGGGCGTGCAGGGCTGAAGCTCAAGCCTCAACGCCTGCGTGGGGGTTGGCGAGGGCAAGCCCCAAACCTGGGTGGGGCGCGGAAGGCTATACCGTGCTTTGCGGATCCACGTCGATGACGCGGTGGACGGCGCGGGGTACCGACAGCGCCGAGATCACGGTCAGGGCCTCGCGCAGCGGCGGGCGGGTCGGCGCGAGCAGCAGCATCTGCACGCGCCACTTGCCGCGCAGCCGGGCGAGGGGCGCCGGGGCCGGCCCGACCACCCGCATCCCCGCAGGGACCGGCTCGATGGCCCGGGCCGCCGCCTGTGCGGCCGCCACGGCCGCGCTCTCGCTCGCGGCCTCGAACCGCACCAGCGCGAGGCGCGTGGCCGGGGGGTAGCGAAACGCCTTGCGGTAGCGCAGCTCCTCCTCCGCGAAGCCCTTCACGTCGTGGGTGAGCGCGGCGCGCAGCGCGTAGTGGTCGGGGTGGTAGGTCTGGATCACGACCGTTCCCGGCCGCTCCCCTCGCCCCGCCCGCCCGGCCACCTGGGTGAGCATGTGGAAGGTGCGCTCGGCGCCGCGAAAGTCCGGAAAGCCGAGGAGGTTGTCGGCGTTGACCACGCCGGTGAGCGTGACGGCAGTGAAGTGGTGGCCCTTCGAGACCATCTGGGTGCCGACCAGCACCCGGCTCTCACCGGCCGAGAAACGCTCGAGGGTCGCGAGCAGCTGCGCCGGCGAGCGGGCGGTGTCGCGGTCGAGGATGTCCACCGCGGTGTCGGGGAGGAGCTCCCTCACCCGCGAGGCGATCTTCTCGGTGCCCGCGCCGACGTGGTGGAGCACCTCCCCGCCGCAGCGCGGGCACGCTTCGGGGATCTCGCGCCGGAAACCGCAGTAGTGGCACATGAGGGCGCCCTGCCGCCGGTGGACAGTGAGGGGGATGGAGCAGTCGCGGCACGTGGCCTCGTGCCCGCACTCCCGGCACAGCAGCACGGGCGCCCACCCGCGCCGGTTCACCAGCAGGATCGCCTGCTCGCCCCGCGCAATCGTCTGCTCGAGCAGCTCACGCAGGCGCGTCGAAAGGAACCGCTGGCCGTGCTCGCCGGACTCGGGGGGCTCCACCCGAAGGTCCACCACCTCGACCTCGGGCAGGCGTCCACCGGCCACCCGCTCGGGCAGATCGAGCACCTCCACCCGCCCATGGGCCGCAAGCGAGAGCACCTCCAGCGAGGCGGTCGCCGAGGCAAGCACCACCGGGATCCTGCAGCGCTGACCGAGGGTGAGGGCCAGGTCGCGCGCGTGGTAGCGCGGCTCCTCCTCCTGCTTGTAGGAGGCATCCTGCTCCTCGTCCACCACGATCACGCCGAGGCGGGGCAGCGGCGCCCACAGCGCAGAGCGCGGGCCGGCCACCACGTCCACCTCGCCGCGCCGGGCGCTCTCCCAGGCGGCGACGCGCTCCCCCTCGGCCATCGAGGAGTGGAGCACAGCCACACGCTCGCCGAATTTCCTGCCGAGCTGCCCCGCCAGCGCCGGCGTGAGCGCGATCTCCGGCACCAGCACGATCCCCTGGAGGCCGCGCGCGACCGCCGCGGCGACCAGCCGCAGGTAGACCTCGGTCTTGCCCGAGCCCGTCACCCCCTCCAGGAGGAACGCCCGGAACTCGTTCCTTCCCAGGGCGCTCACCAGGGAGTCCAGCGCGCGCGTCTGGTGTTCGGTGAGTTCGGTCGGCGGCGGCGGCGGCGCCAACTCCCACCGCCTCACATCCCTGTGCCTGACCTGTCGGAAACGCTGGAGCACGCCCTTGCGAACCAACCCGGTCACTACCCCGGGCGAGCAGCCGCAAGCCGCCAGGAGCTCGCCCTCCAGGATCGGGCGGCCGAGCTCGGCGAGCCAGGCCACGACCCGAGCCTGCGCCGGGGCGTTCCCGACGCGGCGAGCGCGCTCCTCGGGCGGCAGCTCGGCAAGGACCACCGCGGAGACGGTCGCCCCGGGCGGCCTCCCTGCCCCGCGCTCCACCACCCGAAGGGCGTGCCGCGACTCGAGTGCCGGGAGCATCTCGGCAAGCTCCTTCTGCCCCCACCCCTCGGTGCGCAGCCGCGCCACGGTGATCCGCCTCGCCTCCAGGAGCCGCTCCAGAAGGCGGCGCTCGGCGGGGCCTGCCTCCTCGGCAACCTCCCGCGCGCGGGGTCCCACCTGGACGAGCGGTGGGGGTACGCGGAAGAGCGCTCCTGGAACGGCCGAGCGGACCACGCTGCCGATCGGCGCCGCGTAGTAGTCCGCCGCGAACCGCACCAGCTCCAGGACGTGCGCCGGCACCAGCGGCTCGGGGTCCAGGACCTCCTCGAGCGGCAGCACTTTCTCCGCGGCAACCCCTGGGTCCTCGACGATCTCCACCACGATGCCGACGCGGACCTGGCCGCGCAGCCGCACGCGCACCCTGGCACCAGGCACGGCGAGGGTCTCGAGCGCCTCCGGGACGCGGTAGGAGAGAGCGTCGGGAAGCGCGGTGGGAAAAGCAACTCGGGCGTACACCGGCGCCGATGATACACTCGCCGCGTGGTCACCCCCGAGGAGATCGAGCACTGGCGCGGCGTGCTGCAGCGCCTTCAGCGCGGGCCCGCCCCGCGAGGCGAGCAGTTCGAGCTCTGCCGGGAGGTGCTGGCCGCAGCACCGGGCACGACCGAGGGGCGGGAGGCGGCGCGTCTGCTCCTCGAGGGCGCGATGGCCGACGCCGCCACCAGCATCGCCGACGCCCAGGGTGTGATGAGGCTGCTCAAGGCGCTGAGCGGCGGCGCCCTGGACCTGACGCAACTGCTCAGCCCCCGATGACCGGCTGGGCGCTTACCCTCCTCGTGCCGTCGGCGCTGTGGGCGTTGGGGCACGTTCTTTCGGGGCGAACCGCCGCCCAGCCGACGTTCGCGGCCTCAGGCGTGGCGGGGTTTTTCGCGCCGGCGGGCCAGCTGCGCTGGCTCGGAAGACCATTCCCGGAGCAACTCGTTGCCTGGGTAGTCTCAGTGGTGGCGTGGGCCGGTGCGTTCGTGATCCGCGACGCCCAGGTGTTCGTCGCGTTCGGCCTCATCGGGGCGGGCTGGGGGCTCGCGCTGGGTCTCAAGGCGCTGCGAGCCGGCGTCCCTCAGCCGGCCCCGGTCGCAGCGCCGGAACCGCGCTCGACGGCGAGAGGCGAGTCGCGCGGCGAGGCCGAGGAGCCCGGCTTCTCCCTCGAGCTTCCTTGCCCCACGTGCGGCGCGGCCCTCGCCGTGCCGGTGTACCACCGCATGGCGAGGTGTGAGTTCTGCGCCTCCGTGCACCTGGTGGCCGGTCGCCCAGACACCCTCGTGGTGGTCATCCCGGACTTGGTCACGAGCGAGGGCGCTCTGAAGACCGCTGTGGTGAAGCACTTCAGCCACCGTCACTACCTCAAGCTCTACGACCAGCGGGTCCGGCCGCTCATCCCCGACTCGGGCTTCGGGCCGGACGAGCACGGTCGGGATGTGACGATGCTGACGCCGGACCGAACCGCTGCGCTGGTGAACGCGGTGGAGGCCGAGGTCGCGCTCGCCGCCGAGGCCTACGCGGCCAGGATCGCGCCGCGTCTCACGGTGCGCGCCTGGCGTCGCTTCCTCGCCCCCTACTGGCACCGCTTCGGGACTCTCTACCAGGCCGCGTTCGGCCGCGACGCCGAGGGGCTCAAGCGCATGGAATTCGCGGTCGCGACCATCGAGGGCTCGGTTGCGGCCTCCAACGCGCCGCTTCCCCCGATGGGCAAGCTCTCCTACCTGCGCGCGCTCCGCCCGCTGCTGGGGGCGCCGGAGGCGGCGGTTCCGGCTCTCCCCGTGGAGTTCGGCGCGGAGGAGATCGACCGGAAGCTCCAGCAGCTCTCCCGCCGCTCCACCGAGTTGCCGGTCAAGGCGATCGCCCTCCACGCCACTCTCGTGCCCGAAGTCGTGGCGCTCGTCTACCGGCCCTGGCACCTGGCTTCCGTCGAGCTGGACGGCGAGAGGCTCGAGCTGCTGGTGGACGGGGGAGCCGGAGCCGTCGAGGGGGAGGCCCCCGTCTTCGACGTCGCAGCGCGGCCCCTCGCCGACGTGCAGGGCGAGGCGCCAACCCTTTCCCCGAGCCGCTGCCCCGAGTGCGGCGCCGACCTGCCGTTCGCCCCCGACGCCGAGGCCCACCTCTGCCGCAACTGCTACCGGCTCGTCACCATGCGGGGGAGCCGCTGGGTGAGCCTGCCCTACCTCCACGAGGAGCCGCAGGCAGGGCGCTGGCTGGCACCGTTCTGGCGGTTCCCACTGCGGCTGCGCACGGCCGGCGGAGAGCTGATCGTTGACCTTTCCCACCTCACCGACGGCATCGACGGGACCTACGACCAGATCGGCGACCGCCCTCAGGTCCAGCAGGAGTTCTTCGTGCCGGCGTTTCGGACCCGGGTCAGCAAGGCGGGCGTGCGGCTGTACCGCCGCCTCTGGCCGCTCGTGCGAGGGGGGCCGCGGGAACTGACCGGCGAGCGCTTCACTCCGGCCCGGCCCCCGGAACGGGTGGTGGACATCACCCTCCCCGCCCCCGAGGCACGGGTCTTCGCCCGTGTCTACCTCGCGCTCGCCTTCACCCAGCGCGACCTCGCCCGGGCCCAGGTGAAGATGGTGCGCGAGAGGTTCCTCGCCGGCCAGCTTGAGGGCGACCCCACGCTTACCTATTTGAGCCTGCCCGAAGAGCTGGTTGCGCCGTTCGCAAGCGTCTTCGGGCGTGCCCGGCTCGCCGCCCTCGAGCAGCTGGAGGGCCGACCCGGGCCGGACGCCTGACGGGGGCGGCACTCCCCGGACACCGCAAACCGAACTGGACTCTTTTTACGTTCCCTTGACATATTGCGGACTAGTTCACACGTTCGTATAATGCGACGTCATGAACGATCACGCCATGCGCGAGCAGGCGATTGTCGCCACGGCTATCGACCTGGCCGAAGACCGCGGCGTTGCCGGCGTGACTACGGCCGGGCTGGCGCGCCGGCTTCATTTCACCGAGGCCGCGCTGTACAGGTACTTCCCCGGAAAGGGCGCGATCATCGCCGCCGCGCTGCGTCACCTGGCCGAGCGTCTGTTCGCCACGATGCTCCTGGAGCTGATGCCCGAGGCGATCCCGCAGGGGCACGCCCTGCAGCTCCAGATCCAGCGCCACATCCAGCGCTTCGCGCTTCGCAAGGGCCTGCTCCTCGAGCTTCTGCTGTTCGCCTCCGGAAACCGGGAGGAAGCGCTCCAGATCGCCGGCGGCGAGTTCCTCCAGGAGTACACCCACCGCATGACCGCCTACTTCAAGCAGCTGCAGGAGCTGCGGCTCACGAGCACCGCCACCCCGCCTTCCGAGCTCGCCCGCCTCTGGGTGTGTCAGCTTCTGGGGGGGTACGTGCGCTGCCGCCTCACCCGCGAGCCCTGGGATCCGGTGGACCAGGCCGGCTTCCAGGCCTTTCTCACCCAGCTGCAGAGCAGCAACTCGCTCGCCGCGTCCTAGAACCTCCCGGGGCTCCGCCCCGTACCCCTCTATTGCCAACGTTTCTCCGCGACCCTCAGGCCAGCTCGTTCCTGGTCACTGCGTAAGGCCTTTTTCTTGCCCGGCCGGTGCGCGGCCGCTCGTCGCTTGCTCGCCCCCGCTCGCGGCGCTCCGAGACTCCTCCGGCTTCGACCGAGCAGGGACGTCTCACGGCGGGGCCCCTCGCTGTTCGTAAGACGCCACGCCAGCGATACCCCACCGCGAGACGCCCGCTCGGTGACCCGCAGCCGCCGGAGACATGGCCGCTGGCACCCGCCGGGCGGATTGAAAGCCCCCCTCCCAGAATCCGGTGGGCCGAATCCGCACAGCCACCTTCCCGTCTTGGCAAGACCGCTCAAGCAGGTCCACGGCACGCGGCAGGGTGGTGGTGAAAACCGCCCCGAGGGTCGGCGGTGCCATCACGCCGGAGCGAGCGGGCCCC
>JALHTD010000487.1 GCA_022865555.1 Thermoanaerobaculaceae bacterium
AGCTCGGTCGCAAGGCGCGCGAGATGGGATTTGCGGGCGTCGCGTCGGCGCCGTTCGTGCGCAGTTCGCACGAGGCCGGGACGCTCCTGGCCGAGGCGCAGAAATCAAGGGTTCCCTCTCCCTCCGAGAGAGGGCAGGGGTGACGGGCTGGGTGCTGCCCGCGCGGACCCACCGTCGCGCAACCCCTGGCAGTGCTCCAGCGTATATTGGGCGATACGATGACCGGTGCATGCCGCGAGGAGGGGAGCGAGCGATGAGCACGAGAACGGGGGATGTGGGCGTGTCCCGAACCATGGCCCTGGTGGCAACAGCGTCGGTCCTACTGGTGGTGGCCTCTGCCTTCGCACAGCCCAAGCCGGCGCCGGCGCTTCCCGACACGAGTGCCGGGAAGCGTGCGGCAGGGTGGCTCGCCGCGTTCAGCAGTGGTGACGACGCCCGGATGCGGCAGTACTTCAGCGACAACCTGGCGCCGGAGGCGATCGAACAGCGATCAATTGAGGATCGCCTCGCCACTATCCGCGCCATGCGCACCGACCTCGGCACGCTCGAGCTGCGAAAGGTCGTACAGGCAGGGGAGAGCTGGGTAGTCGTGGTGGTCGCGAGCCGGGACGAGTTCGTCCAACTCGCATTCGAGCTCGAGCCCCAGCCGCCCCATCGGCTGCTCCGGGTCCGCGTCGAGCCGACGGAGGATCCGGACCTGCCGCCGCCGCCCAAGGTGAGCGAGCCGGAAGCCATGGCGGCGATCGAGAAGGCGGTGGGGGAGGCGGTGGGCGCCGACCAGTTCTCCGGCACCGTGCTCGTCGCCCGCGACGGGAAACCGTTGCTGCTCAAGGCGTG
The DNA here is from genome assembly GCA_022865555.1 of Thermoanaerobaculaceae bacterium. Lineage (GTDB taxonomy): Bacteria > Acidobacteriota > Thermoanaerobaculia > Thermoanaerobaculales > Thermoanaerobaculaceae > RBG-13-68-16. The sequence continues at coordinate 838 of JALHTD010000487.1, forward strand.
GGGACTGGCAAGCGTGGAGTACAACGCCCCCAACCGCACCGACACCAAGTACAACCTCGGCTCGATCAACAAGCTGTTCACCATTCTGGCGATCGGCCAGTTGGCACAAGGGGGCAAGCTGTCGTTCGCCGACACCCTCGGCAAGCTCCTGCCCGACTACCCCAACGCCGACGCACGCCAGAAGGTGACCGTCCGCCACCTGCTCGAGATGCGCTCGGGGATCGGCGACTTCTTCGGCGAGCGCTTCGACGCGACGCCGAAGGACCGCTTCCGCACCAACGCCGACTTCTTGCCGATATTCGCCGCTGACCCGCTGGAGTTCGAGCCGGGCAGCCGGCGGCGCTACTCCAACGGCGGCTACGTCGTGCTCGGCGCCATCATCGAGAAGGTCTCCGGCCGGAGCTACTACGACTACGTGCGCGAGCACATCTTCGCCCCCGTCGGGATGACCAGCACCGATTCCTTCGAGGCCGACGTACCGGTGCCCAACCTCGCCGAGGGGTACACGCGGCTGTGGGGCAAGGGCGAGCAGAGCATGCCTGGACCGCGCCGCCAGAACATCTACTCGCGGCCCGCACGGGGAATGGCCGCCGGCGGGGGCTACTCGACGGCCGAGGACCTGCTCCGCTTCACCAATGCCGTGCTCGCCGACAAGCTCCTCTCACCAGCGTACACCGACTGGTACCTGAGCCGTGTGGAGCCCGGCAAGGGCGCCCCGCCGCCGCGCGACCGGGGCAGGCTGGGCTGGAACGGCGGCGCGCCGGGGATCAACGCGGTGCTGGAAGCGGACCTCGCCACCGGATACACCGTCATCGTCCTCGGCAACTACGATCCGCCCGCAGCCGAGACTGTGGCGCGCACGATCCGCCGCATCCTCTCCGGCGTCGTCCGCTAGCTCCCGCCGCCTGTTTTGTCTGATGTGGGGCACGCGCTCCGCGCGTGCTCTCCTCCATTTTTCTCCCTTTCGCAGCGGAAAGGGGGTGGGGTGAGGGCCCAACCCGTCGCCCCGCGCCGACATCTGTCTCTGTGGAGCGCGCGCTCCGCGCGTGCTGTTGGTGCCGCAAGATGTCATCCTGAGACAGCCGGAGGCGGCCGAACGATCCCACCGCACCTGGACCGCAGGTCGTTAATGCTGTTTCCCGAACAGGCGCTCCGCGAGTTCGTCGGTGGACAGCTTGAAGTGTTCAGCCACGTCGCCGAGAATCCCTGCAAGCGTGCCCACACGGAGCGGATTCGTCTTGGGAATGGTGATGTGTGGTGTTGCCCTTCCTGCGCGGTGGTGAGTCGCATGTGACTGCCAGTCTGGCGCGTGACCTCGTACCCCATGCCTCGGAGGAGCTTGGCCAGCTCCAAACCGGCGAGGTCACGGGGCAGTCTCATAGCCCGATGACTTGCTCACGCACGAAATGGAGGCGGATGACCTTTGGCGCGTGGCCTTCGTCGAAATGGCAACGCACCGCGTCGCGGATGTTCGTGTGGAGGCTCTCAAGTTCGTCGGCCTCGGTGAAGATCGCGTCCCCGAGCGCCCTTGCAACGAACCCGCCTTCAGGGGCCTCTTCAACGATGAAAATAATCTCGTTCATGGCCTCAACCTCGTCATACGGTGCCACTTATCTGCCGCTATGGCAAATCCAGCCGTCCCGTCAGCCGGATTTTTCGCTTTTGTGCGGGCGGAGCTTGCCCCCGCCCGCTCGTCTGGTGTGGGGCCGGCGTCTATGAGTAGGTCGGCCGAGTCAAGGGGTCTTTGTTGTCGGTGGCCTCCTTGTTGGGGTCTTTGGTCTTCATTGTGGTTTCGGGTGGGGTGGGTTCGATCATCCTGCGCATCACGCGTCTATTCGCACTCGTCGTGGCTGTCGGTGCAGCCGGTGCAAGGTGGATTGCGTCGTGCAGGGGGCGCTCCCAATCGCGCCGACGGATTGCCCTGGCGCGAGGCCAGGCGCCCGTGCGGGCCCACGGAGTCGC
>JALHTD010000488.1 GCA_022865555.1 Thermoanaerobaculaceae bacterium
GCTCCCCGAGCGAAGCCCCTCGCACCCCCCGAGACCACCAGTGCGGCCGCGAGCACGAACGTCGTCGAGGCCGTGCGCGGGTAGGTGGTGCTCCCGAACGCCAGAGGCAGCCAGTGAAGGGCGTAGATCGCCATGGCCGCGCGAGCCGCTGCCCTGTCGTTGAGCCAACGCCCGGCGAGCAGGTAGACCAGCACGACGTTCACAGAAGCGAGGACGACGAACGGGACCGTGGCACACAGCACGAGTGGAAACGTTTCGTGGAGACCGAGCGCGCTTCCCAGGCGCACGAACGGCGCGACCAACACTTCCGGAAGAAACAGGTTGCGCACGTTCCACGGCAGGTACTCGAGACCGGTGGCGCGCCGGAACGCTTCCTCGAGGATCTCGACGTCGTCCCCGCCGAGGAAGCCGAAGTAGCGCCATGCGAAGAACACCCTGAGAGTGGTCGTGACGGCCACCACGAGCCAGAGGACGCGGTCGTGCAGCCAGGGGCCGGGGTCTCTCGCCATCTCGGCGCGTCAGCGCTCGCGTTCCCCGGACCGCGGCGGTGTGCCGTCCTGGATGCCGAGGTCACCGCGCTCGCGGCGGGCCGCCACCTCCCGCTCGATCTCCCGCGCGCGCTCGCCGTCCACCACGCCGTCCTTGGCCATGTACACCGTTCGGCTCGGGAACGCGAACGACGTGCCCGACTGCTCCACGATGCGCGCGATGGCGAAGTTCAGCTCTTCGACGACGCGGGTGTACTCGATGTAGTCGCCCGTTGTGACCCAGCACCACACCTCGACCTGAAGAGCGGATTCGCCGAAGGCGGCGAAGCGGACGCGCTGCTGGTCCTGGTAGACCTCGGAGTGCGTGCGCAGGAGGCGCTTGATCTCGTCAATCACGTATGCGAGCTGCGCCGCGGTCGTCCCATAGACCAGCCTCAGGACCGGGTTGAACATGATGCGCTCGCGGGCCGAGAAGTTCTCGACGCGCCCGGCTGCGATGAGACCGTTCGGGATCGTGACCAGCGTCCGTGCCAGGGTTCGCAGGCGGGTGGAGCGCAGCCCGATGTCCTCCACGGTCCCGGTGTCCTGGCCGATCGTGACGAAGTCGCCGACCTCGAAGGGCCGGTCGCTCGCGATGGAAGCTGTGCCGAAAAGGTTCTCCAGCGATTTCTGGGCCGCGAACGCGATGGCGGCGGCTGTCAGCCCGAGGGCCCCGAGACCGGCGATCACGTTGATGCCGAAAACGTCGAGGACGCCGAGGCCGATGAGGATTACGACGACGGTCTTGGCGACGCGGGTTGCGACCGGCAGGAAACCGAGGCCGGCCTGGCTGCCGGCCTTGGCGGTCGCGCGCACGTGCTCCGCACCCGCGTCCACCAGGCGCACCAGGAACCACCCGATGCCGAAGAGGAAGATAAGTTTCGCGATGTAACGAACGACCGTCCAGCCGACGGGCACGAGGCCGAGCCACCGCGCCGCGATCAGCAGGATCAGCGCCGAAAGCAGGACCGTCATCGGCCCTTTGAGGACCCACGCCATGGCATCGTCCCACTCGACGTTCGTGCGCCGCACCAGACGTCGAAGCGGACGAACCACCCACCGCGCGAGGTAGCGACTCACGAGCCATGAGGCCAGAAGGCCCACGAGAATGGCGAGCCACTGCCACAGCTGCAGATCAGCGATCGAAAGCGCAAAGAGCGCCACTGGCGCGCGGTCGCCAAGCCAACCGTACCCGTGGGCCGCGTACAGGCCGTCGATCTCGGCCACCGTGTCCTGCGAGACGGTCCAGACGTGGCCGAGCTCGGCATCCGACCTGTGGGAGAGGAGCAGCTCCACCGGCTGGTGCCGGACCTGCACCACCGCGAACAGCTGCTGGTTCTCGGGCACACCCGTTTCCGGGGTTCCGAGCGGCTCGGTGGGGAGCTTGTCGGGGTCGACCCAGCCGGTGCGCTGGAGGACGAGCATCAAGCGGCGCGCCAGACGCGCCCCCTCCGCGCGCTGCCGGTCTGGGGGGAATGCGCCGAGGTCCAGGTAGTACGCGGCGAGATCGAACCGCCCCTCCTGACAGGCGGCGAGGAATCCGGCCATGGTCTCGCGCGGGTTGCCGCGGTGGACCTCCTGGGGGATCGCACCGAGACCGACGTCGAGCGGCTCCGCACCCCGTGGAGCCTCGCCCTTGACCAGCACCCGGTACCAGAACGGCACGCTGGCAACCGTTTCACGCGAGAACAGCCACGCCGACTCGTAGGGAGCGAGGCAAACAGTGTGCCGAAGCCGGACCTCGGCGGTCATCCCGCTCCGTTCGAAGCGCATCGCCACCACAAAGTCGGCCGACTGGCCCCCGATGCTTGGCCCCGCCTCGTCTTCCGTGGTGACCGCATCCTCGCGCGCCTTGAGGAGCTGCAGGATGCGGAAGAGCTTCTCCGTCGTCTGCGCGCCCACCGTCTTCTGCGTTCCCGGCGCCGTCTCGCCGAGGTCGAGCAGGTGCGCTGCCTGGTCGAACTTCCCCGCGGAGGCCAGGGCGAGGAAAGAGCGCCACGCGGCGGCCGGCGAGTTCCGGATCACATCCGCTGGCGGCGCACCGAGGCCCGGGTTGATCGTTTCGTACCGGACGGTGTCCTGTCTGGGGGCCGCAAGACCGGCCAGGGGAAACAGCAGCAGCACCACCGCCGCGAACGTGGTGACGAGGGCTCGCCGGGTCTTCGTTCGAAGTGTGTTTTCCGACGCCATGGTCTCCCCCTCCATCTATAGGTCACACCCCTCGGCCAGGGCCGAAGAGCTCCAGGTGCAGACGTGGCGTGTAGCGGAAGCCGTGCCGCAGGCACAGGCTGGCAACGGTCGGCGCGTGCGTTGCGACCTGCTCGGCGGTCCGCCCCTCCGGCATCAGCAGCACGCGGTCACGGGCCACATCCAGGCGTCGGACGAGGTCCAGGATGTCGCCCACATCCCCCTCCCCCGCCACGACGAACTTGAGCTGGTGCTCGGAGTGACGAGCCAGCAGGCGCCGAAGCGGTGCGAGATTCGCCCGAAGGTCCCGGTGGCGCTCGCGAAAACGTCCTTCCGGATCCGAGTTGGAGGTCTTGGGCGAGACCGAGAGCAGGTGGCAGTCGAACTCCGGCGCTACCGTGCCCGCGGTCTCCACGGTGATGTGGTGGCCGTTGGCGGCGAGGCCGCGGGTCAGCTCGCCCAGCTCGCGCTGGAGGAGCGGCTCCCCGCCCGTGACGACCACGTGCCTCAGCCCAGCGGCGGACGCGGCAGCCAACAGCTCGCTTACCCGGTGACGCTCGCCCTCGGGCTGCCATGAGGTGTAGGGGGTGTCGCACCAGGCGCAGCGCAGGTTGCACCCGGAGGTGCGGATGAAGAACGAGGGGACGCCCGCCAGCACCCCTTCTCCCTGGATCGAGGCGAACGTCTCGGCGATGACCATGCCTATCCGATCGTCGCCGCGTCGGCCCCTTCCGGGGCAAGCAGACGCCGGGTCCACAGCGCCGTCATCTCGGCGCAACCCAGCAGCACCGCGCCCCACGCCTGGTGCGCGGTAGTCAGAAGCACCTCCCAGGCTTCCCGCGGCGCGCCCTCCACCCGGGTCTCAACCGCGAAGAACGCCAGGAGCCCGAGCGCGACCTGGACACCCCCACCGACCATGAGCGTCCTGCCAAGGCGCTGCAGCAGCGGCTGCCCGCCGTAGAGGCCCCACAGCCGGGCGCCGTGGAAGAGCGCCAGCGCGAGCACGACCACGGCGAAAGTGATGTGCACCAGCAGACCCTTCGCCAGGTGCCGCTGGATCGCCCCCAGGAGAAGCTGTACCAGCACGACGCCGACCAGCAGCGAACCGAATATGCGCTCCGCCCTGGTGTGCGACGAGGTCGTGGGCACACGCGCGCCGGTCCAGGTGGGTGACGTGAACGCCGCCAGGGCGACCATGAGCCCGAAGAACGCCGGCCCCAGGACCCCGTGCACGATCGCGAGCGTGATCGACGGCGCCATCGCGGCAGGCGAGGTCGAAAACGTGAACGTGCCGGTCACGCGCAACCCGCCCAGGATCCCCTGCACGATGACCACCGACACCGCGACCACCGCCAATCTCCTGACCCAGGCGCGGCGCTCCACCCGAATCAGGTGGATCGCCAGGACCAGCGTCGTGAGGCCGACCAGCGTGCCGAAGAGCCGGTGCGCGTGCTCGTAGTAGATGCCCCCGGTCATGCGCGAGAGCGGATAGAGAAACATGTTGTAGCCGAAGGAGTTCGGCCAGTCCACGACCGCGAGGCCGGCGGCGTTGCCGGTGACCACGCCGCCCACCAGCAGCTGCAGCAGCGTTGCGGATGCCGCGACGGCGGCAAGCGTTTCGGTCCAATCGGGAGCCCGAAGGCCCTCGCGTCGCGTCCTGCTGCCCAGTACCGCGCCCGCAGCCCCCACAACCGCTCCCAGCAGCAGCGAGCCCGGGAGCCACCACACCGCCGAGGGCACGACCTGGTTCGGCCCGGCGCCGCCAAGCAGGCTTCCGAGGATCAGCAGGTTCACGGCGGCGGAGAGCAAGCCTGCGTCCAGGCCCGCACGCCACCCGCGGGTCGAGAGGCGCCCGGCCAGGAACCCGCCGCCCAGCATGCAGGCCAGCAGGCCCGTGCCGAGCAGCCAGCCCGGAATCACGGCGGGGGGCATCCGGCACAGGTAGCAGAGGAACCACATGGCAACGCTGGTCCCGAAGCCCAGGGCCGGGGTCTCTGCCCCGGCGCTGGCCGGCTTTGTCTCCGTTCCCATCGCGAATCCTCCCGTTCCCTTCGCGCCACCGCGTAGTATGAAGCAGCGTGTGCCGCGGTTCCAGGATCGCCGCGCCGCCGCTGACCGCGGCGCGACACGGCTGACACGTGGCCGAGAGGTGGGAATGCAAGCGGGCGCTTGCCGTTCTGCCAACTGGCCGCGCCCCTTCCGGCCGTGACACAATGACGGCCGAGGCACTGGTGAGGACTGGGCTGTGATGACTTCCGCACGACACGAGGTGTCCCGCCCGCCACTCGCTTCCAGCGTAGCGAGCGAACTGCGCGCCTACACCCAACTCACCAAGGTGCGCCTGACGTCACTGGTGGTCGCGACCACCGTCGTCGGTTTCCTGATGGCCGGCGGCCCGCGTCTGGATGCCGAGACGCTGGCATGGACCGTGCTGGGCACGGCGCTCGCCGCGGCCGGCTCGATGACCCTCAACCAAGTGCTCGAGGCCGAC
>JALHTD010000489.1 GCA_022865555.1 Thermoanaerobaculaceae bacterium
CCCCCCTCAGGGCGCACCGTTCTTCGACTTCGAGGTGATCCACAAACGCTCCGCCGAGATCGTGAAACACTTCGTCCGCGAGGGGATCGAGTCGGGCGAGTTCCGCCCCGGCGACCCGGACGACCTGACGTGGGCGATCGTGGGCCCGTTCGAGGTCGTCCGAGGCATGAGCCTCACCCATCCGGAGATGGACTTCGGCCGCGAGAGGCTCGCGAAGCTGTTGAGGGTCGTGTTCCGGGGGGTCTGCGCAAATACCAGCAAGGAGCAGGAGCGATGAAACGGACCATGGCAGCGGCAGGGATCCTCGTCTTGATGATCGTGACCACGGCGTGTTCGCGTACCGGGGAAGGGGAGGCGACCCGGGCGGGCGGCAAGCCGGCGGTCGCGGTCGAGGTGAGTCCCGTCGTCACGGGTGACCTCCCTCAGACCATCGAGGTCGTCGGGACGCTCGCGCCCAAGTTCGCGGCCGAGGTCAAGTCCGAGTTCACCTCCGTGGTGGAGGAGGTGTACGTCACCGAGTGGGTCCGCGTGACGAAAGGTCAGCCCCTAGCCAAGCTCGACACCCGTGAGGGGGAGCTCACCGTGGAGGCGGCGCGGGCTACGTTGATGCAGACCGAGGTGGGCGAGACGAGGGCGAACCGGGAGCTGGAGCGCACCGCAAAGCTCAAGGAGTACGGCCTCGCCACGCAGCAGAACCTCGACGACGCCCGCACCGCGAGGGACGCCGCAGTGGCGGTCACCGCGGCCGCGCGAGCGGCGCTGAGGGGCGCCGAGACGCGCCTCTCCAAGGCCGTCATCCGAGCACCCATGGACGGCGTGGTCGCCTTCCGCGGCGTGAGCGTCGGCGACCGGGTGGAGAACATGGGCGGCGACACCCCGATGTTTCGCATCGTGGACAACCGCCTTCTCGACCTGACGGTCACCGTGCCGTCGACGCGGAGCGCCGCGCTGCGCGTCGGCCTGCCGCTCGCTTTCACGGTGGACTCCCTGCCTGGCCGGACTTTCCGCGGAACCGTGAGGTTCATCAACCCCACGGTGAGCGAGGCGGATCGCTCGGTCAAGATCGTGGCCGAGGTCCCCAACGAAGACGGAGCGCTGCGTGGCGGCGTGTTCGTCAAGGGCCAGATCCGCACCGGCGAGCGCGCCGGGGTGCTGCAGATCCCGCGCGCGGCGCTGCTTTCGTGGGACGTCGAGCGGAACACCGGGGAGATCTTCGTCGTCAACGGCGATGTGGCGGAACGCCGTGCGGTGCGCACCGGGGAAGTCACGGGCGAGTCTGTGGAGATCGTCCAGGGCGTCACCGCAGGGGAGAAGGTCGTGACCCGCGGCGGCTTCAACGTGCGACCGGGCGATCGCGTGCAGATTGCGCAGCCTCAGGGGGTCTGAACCATGTTCCTGTCCAACCTGTCCATCAAGCGGCCGGTATTCGCCAGCGTGATGATGCTCGCGCTCGTGACGCTCGGACTGTTCTCCTTCCGGCGCCTTCCCATCGACATGATGCCCGACGTCGAGATCCCCGTGCTCTCCATCGTCACCGAGTTCCCGGGTGCCTCGCCGGAGACCGTCGAGCGCGAGGTCACCAAGCGCATCGAGGAGGCCGTCAACCCGATTTCTGGCATCAAGCACGTGATGTCGGTCTCGCGCGAGGGGCTCTCCAGCGTGGTCGCGGAGTTCAACCTCGAGGTGAAGATCAACGACGTCTCCCAGGAGGCGCGCGCTAAGATCAACGCCATCCGCAGGGAGCTGCCGGAGGGCATGAAGGAGCCGGTCATCCAGAAGTTCGACTTCGCGGCTCTGCCCATTGTGTCCCTTGCGGTGCGCTCCAACGTCCTCAACCCCCGCGACCTGACCACGCTTGCGGACCGCAAGATCAAGCGCCGCCTGGAGAGCATCGCGGGCGTCGCAAAGGCCAAACTCGTGGGGTCGTCCAAGCGAGAGGTCGCCGTGAACCTCGACCCTGCCCGCCTCCAGGCGCTGGGCATGGGCGTGGACGAGGTGGTGTTCGGCCTCCGGTCGGAGAACGTCAACACCCCCCTCGGTCGCCTGAACCGCGGCGGCAGCGAGATGCCCCTTCGCATCTCGGGGAAACCCAAGGACGTGGACGACTACCCGGGCATGGTGATCGCCCGTCGCGGCACGCAGCCGATCACGATCGGCGACGTGGCCACCGTCGTGGACACGGTCGAGGAGCAACGGTCGCTCGCCCTGGTCAACGGCGAGCCCGCGGTGGCGATCGACATCATGAAGCAGACGAAGGCCAACACCGTGGCGGTCGTGGACGCGGTCAAGAAGGCTGTCGCCGAGCTCGGGCAAGAGCTCCCCGCGGGCACCGAAGTCCAGGTCGTTCGGGACAGCTCGGTCTTCATCCGCGACGCCGTGGCCGACGTCCAGATGACCTTGGTCCTCGGTGCCATCCTCACCGTGCTCATCGTCTTCTGCTTCCTGAACTCCTGGCGCTCCACGGTGATCACCGGGCTCACGCTGCCGATCTCCGTGATCTCGTCGTTCATCGTCATGTACTTTCTGAACATGACCCTCAACATGCTGACGCTGATGGCGCTGTCGCTGGCCATCGGACTCCTCATCGACGACGCGATCGTTGTGCGGGAGAACATCGTTCGCCACCTGGAGCGCGGGGAGGATCACTTCACCGCCGCCCGCGAGGGCACCACGGAGATCGGCCTCGCGGTGCTGTCCACCTCGATGTCGATCATGGCGGTGTTCGTGCCGGTGGCGTTCATGAAGGGCGTGATCGGGCGGTTCTTCTTCCAGTTCGGGCTCACGGTCGCATTCGCCGTGCTGGTCTCTCTTTTCGTCTCCTTCACCCTCGACCCGATGCTGTCTTCGCGCTGGTACGACCCCGACATCGAGCGCAAGGGCCGGCGCAACTTCCTCCAGCGCCGGCTCGACGGCTTCAACGCCTGGTTCGAGCGCACGGCGGACGGCTACAAGAGAGTCATCGGCTGGGCGCTCGACCACCGGGGTGTGGTGATCGGCGGGGCCGCCGTCGCCTTCCTGGCAGGCCTCACGGTGTTTGCGTTGCTGCAGACGGAGTTCATGACCCCGATGGATCAGGGGGAGTTCGCGATCCGGTTCAAGAGCGCACCCGCGGCTTCGATCGTGGAGACACGGGGAAGGCTCGAGGAGGTGCTCAAAGCGCTGAAGGAGTACCGCGAGGTCAGGTACACCTACGCGTCCATCGGTGCGGGGGACGCCGACACCGTGCGCGACGTGCTGATCTTCGTGAAGATGACGGAGAAACAAGAGCGCAAGATCAGCCTGAAGAATTTCGTCTCGGTGGTGCGCACGCGCCTGGAGACGATACCCGGCATCACGCTGTCGGTGCTGGAGGAGCCGGACGCCTGGCAGAAACCGCTGCAGGTCGCGATCCGCGGCGAAGACATCCCGATGCTGAAGCGCTACGCCGGCGAGCTCAAGCGTGAGTTGTACAAGGTGCGCGGCATCGTCGACGTCGAGGCCGCGATGGAACAGGACCTGCCCGAGTACCGCCTGATCGTTGACCGCGAGCGCGCCGCCGCGACCGGCCTCGGGACCAGCACCGTCGCCAGCACGCTCGGTGTCCTCGTCGGCGGCCAGGCGGTCTCTACCTACGAGGACGAGACCGGCGAGGCGATGGACGTTCGGCTGCGCCTGCCGGGTGAGCTGCGCGAGGACGTCACCCAGATCGGGAACCTGCGCATCTCGGTTCCGGGGCCAGAGGGGACGGCCCTCGTGCCGCTGGCGGACCTCGTCAGGGTCGAGCGGGCGACCTCGCCGTCGGAGATCAACCGACGTGACCTGGCCCGGCAGGTGGTGGTCGACGCGAACCTCGACAACCTGCCGCTCGGCACCGCCGGGCAGGAAGCGATGAAGGCCGCGCAGCGCGTGAAGCTCGCGCCGGGCTACAAGGTCGTCATGCAGGGGGACACCGAGATGATGATGGAGTCGTTCGGCTACCTCGCGGAGGCGCTCCTGCTCGCTGTCATCTTCGTGTACCTGATCCTGGCGGCGCAGTTCGAGTCGTTCATCGACCCGCTGGCGATCATGCTGTCGCTTCCGCTCTCGATCGTGGGCATGGCCGGCACGCTCGCCCTCACCGGCGACACCATCAACATCATGTCGCTGATCGGCCTGATCATGCTGATGGGCCTGGTGACGAAGAACGCCATCCTGCTCGTGGACTTCACCAAGGTCTCGCGGCGCCGGGGCATGGACCGTCGCACCGCGCTCATCACCGCGGGGCGCACGCGGCTGCGCCCCATCATGATGACCACCTCGGCGATGATCTTCGGGATGCTCCCGCTCTTCTTCGCCCTCGGCAAGGGTGCGGAGTTCCGTGCCCCTATGGCGCGTGCCGTGGTGGGCGGCCTGATCACCTCCACCCTGCTCACGCTCATCGTGGTCCCGGTGGTCTACACGATCCTCGACGACTTCGCTTCGTGGCTGCAGCGGCGCATGGCAGGCGCCAAGTTCGAGAGCCACGACGTCGCCAAGGGCGCCGCCGCCCTGCTCGCGTTCGGACTCCTGCTCGCCACACCGGTCCTCGCACAGCCGTCGGTGCCGCCCGCCCCGGCCCCGAGCTCCGGAACTGCGGTCATTGAGCACGGTCCGCGGGTGCTGACTCTCGAGGAGGCCCTCGCCATCGCGACCGAGAAGAACCTCGACATCAAGAAAGCCGAGCAGTTCCTGACGTGGCTCCAGGCCAGGTACGTCGAGGAGCGCGCCGCGGCGTTTCCCCAGCTCGGGTTCAACGCCAACGCCTCGCGGAACTACAACGACAGCCAGCAGGACTTCTTCAGGGACGTGCCACCGGACTTCCGCGCCCTCATCGCCTTCCAGCAGGATGTGACGTCCTCAGAAGTCACGCTCAGTCAGACGGTGTTCACGTGGGGGCAGGTCGGCGCTGCGATACGGGGCGCCAAGTGGGCAATGGCCTCCGGCAACGACAGGCTGCGCCGTTTTCAGCAGGCGGTGCGCCGCGACGTGAGCGCCGCCTTCTACGACGTGCTGCTCGCCAAAGAGCTGTCCGTCATCGCGGTGCAGAACCTCGAGCAGAAGCAGAGCCACCTCGAGGAGGCCCGGCGCAAGGCCACGATCGGCACCTCCACCGACTACGACGTGCTGGCGGCCGAGGTCGCGGTGGCCAACGCGAGGCCGGCCGTGATTCGGACCGATAACCTCGTGCGGACGGCGCGTGAGCGTCTGCGTTTCCTCCTGGCCGAGCAGGCCGAGGTGGACGCGACCGGCACGCTCGCGGCGCAGGTGGCGCCGCCGCCGTCGTACGAGGACGTGCTCGGGGACGCGCTGAGGCACCGCCCGGAGCTGGCCGAGATCGAGCACAACCGCCAGATCGGGCTCGAGCTCGTGAAGATCTACGGCGCCGACGACAAGCCGCGAGTCGATCTGCGGGCCGCATACGGATTCCAGAACATCGACATCCTCGACCAGAGCTCCAAGGGCAAGGCCTGGAACGCGGGTCTCTACCTCTCGTTTCCTTTCTTCGACGGGTTGAAAACTCCCGCCAGGGTCGCCCAGGCCAAGAGCGACGTGGAGACCATACGCCTCAACGAGGCCCAGCTTCGAGATTCGGTCACTCTCGAGGTGCGCACGGCCGTCGACGCCGCCGTCGAGGCAGGCGAGATCGTGAGGGCGCTGTCCGGCACCGTCTCGCAGGCCGAACGCCTGCTCGCGATGGCCGAGAAGGGGTTCGAGTACGGGGTGAAGACCAACCTCGACGTGCAGGACGCCCAGCTCAACGTGGTCCAGTCGAAGGGCAACCTCGCCCTGGCGGAGCGCGACTATCATGTCGCGCTCGTCAACCTCAAGTGGGTTGCCGGCACGCTTGGTGAAGCGCCGGTCTCGTAGCCCTGCACCGCCAGTCGGGCGAACGGCGAGCGAGCCTTGCCGTGAGCCCGCTGCACGCCGCCGGACCTAGCGGCGCTTGCCGGACGAAACCGGGAAGAGGCCGCTGCCCGGCCGCCGTGGCTCCCAGGGTGAGATCCACTTCGAGCGCGGGTCGCGGTCCTCGGCCGCCTCGCTGGGTTGCGCCTCCTCAGGGGGCGCCCAGGGCTCGGGCTTCTGCTTGGTCTTGGCCTCGATGGCGTCCAGCTCGCGGTGGGCGAGCTCCCGTATGTCCTTGCGCAGGCCTTGCGCCGCGATCTCCTCGGTGAACTTGCGCCTCCCGTCCACCAGGTCCGCCACGTAGCCCTCGATCTGCTCGTCGGAGTAGAAGTTCTTGGGGTCGTAGGCGGCGAGATCGCCGCCCTCGCAGCGCACCACGTACTCGGTGCCCAGGCGACCCTTGGCGTACTCGTTGGTGCCGCGCAGGTCCCCGCGCTGCAGCGCGGCCATCAGGTCGATCGGCACGCGGGTGACCTTTCGAATGAGCTTCTTCTTGCCGGTTCCCTTGTCCACCTCGATCTTCTCGCCCATCCCGCCGGTGTTGTACTGGAAGAAGTGCACCTTCCCCGGGTAGCGCGAGACAAGGTCCATGACGATATCTTAGAACGCGTTGATCTTGCGTCCCTGGGCCCCGATGATGAAATCGTCCGTCCCGACGATGCGCACGGTCTCACCCGCCTTGGCGGGGACGGTGGCGAACGAGTGGGTGGACTCCCCCCACAGGTAGGCCATCACGCCCTGCTCGGGGGTGAGACGCTGGGCGAACGGCATGATCGTGCCTCGGCGGGTAATGAACGCAAACACCACCCCGTCCAGCTCCTCCAATGGCGGCAGGTTGATCGAGTCGGCGCAGATGGAGACCAGCTTGCCGCCGCGCTTCACCTTGAGCTCGCGCCGGTCGAGCACGCCGCGGCCGTTCTCGCCCAGGCGCTCGTCCAGGAAGTCGATCTGCCCGCGGGCGTCGATCATGACGTTCTCGAGCAGCGCCGAGCGGTGGGTGAGTGCGTGGTACATCGCCTCCTGCAGCTTCTGCTCCACGTCGGTCTTGACGTAGAACCCGAGCTCGGTGCCGAGGGCCGAACCGTCGCGCTTGAGGAATACGATGTCGTCCTGGGCCACCCACGTCCCCTCGCCCTGCTCGGCCTCGAGCCCGAGCTGGTGGCAGCTCCAGGTGGACTTGCCGGTCGCGGTAAGGCCAAACATGAAGACGCCGTATGTCTTGAGCTTGCCCGTGGCCCTGTCGCGGGCGCGCACGACCTTGGTGCCGGCGTGCAGGCCCAGCATGCCCCGCTGGTCGGCCCGGAACATCCCCTGCCTCAGGAACCCCTTCTTGCACTCGCCGGTGTAGTCGGTGCCGAGGGCGATGTTGACGTCGTGCTCCGGGATCGTGAGGATCTGCATCCGCAGCTGGTGCTCCTGGGGCACGTCGATCATGACGAACTCGGGGCCCGGGCGGCTCTTCCTGACATCGCCCATCGTCATCGCCCACTGGTAGGCCAGGCGGTAGTGCTTGGGGTCGGCCACGCACACGTAGAGGTTGCAGATCGGGTTGAACTCCTTGTTGTCGCCCATCTGTCGGCGCACGTGCACGAACGGCATCGTGCGCATGAGCTGCAGCACCTTGTGGAGCTGCTCGGGGGCCTTCTCGACGATGCCGAGCTGCTCGGGCGAGGCCTTGGGGAGCACGATCTCTGGACCGCTCCCGAGGTAGACGGTCTTGGCCGCCATGCGCGAGGAGACGGCGGAGAACCACACGTGGGAGCCGTTGGCGGTCTCCAGGCTGGTCGCGAATGCCTTCTTGCGGAGAGCCCGCATCGAGGGGTGCTCGATGTTGGGGCCTTTCAGAGCGTCGCGCAGGTTCTCGGCAAAGCGGCGATAGACGTCCGGGTCGTAGGGTGCGGCCATAGCCACCTCGTCGGGCGCCGTGGCGCCTCCTGCGAGCATAGCCGCGTGTGACTCGAAAGGGCAAGCGACTGGCCGCTGCTCGGCGGTGCGTCGCCCATAGGCCGCTGACCGACCACGGTACACAGGCCGCAGTCTGCGCCTTCACCCTTCGAAGGGGAGCGGCCCGGGTATGGGCGACTCGCGTTTGAACAGCGCCACTCGGCGGCTCCAGTCAAGGCCGACCACCGTGCCGGTTGGCACGAAGCCGTCGTGGCCGACCTCGCGTGTCAGCAGCCGAATCACCCCGCCGTGGGTGAACAGCAGGTGGCGACCAGGGGAGAGCTCCGAGAGGAATCCCGCGACCCGCTCGCGCACCTCCTCGAGCGTCTCGCCGCCGGGCGGGTCGAAGCCCCCGAAGTCGATGAGCGCTTTCTTGTACGAGGGATCGAGGGTCTCCCAG
>JALHTD010000490.1 GCA_022865555.1 Thermoanaerobaculaceae bacterium
CACCTGGCGGTGTGTTTGGACTGTCGGCGGCGGCGAGACGCTTTCCTGGACCTGGTCCAGGAGGCCCGTGGGGCGGACCCCGACGCAGCGGCGCGGGCGCGGGTTCGTGAGCGCGCTCTGGCGGCCTGGGGAGCCACGAGCAGTCGGCACTGGGTGCGCTGGCTGGCGGCAGCAGCGGCCGTGATCGTCTTGAGCCTGCTGCCCCTGCTGCGCGGCCGTGCCCCCGCGCCGCAGATCATCAACGCCGACGCAGTGATGATTGAGGTGGACCAGATGCTGGAACGTGATCCGTTGTCTGCCGTGGCCGCGGAGGAGATCGTGGACACGGTCGTGCCGGTTTCCTACGAGAGTGGAGAAAGGAGCGTGTCATGAACGGGCGAGCAACGAGGTGGTTTCTTGGCGCCGGGCTTCTCCTGGCGGCTGGAGTGGTAGCGGCACAGCCGATGGGCGGGCCGATGGGGGGTGCCCCCATGGGCAGGGGGATGGGCGTTCCGATGGGACGCTGGTGGGAGCGGCCGAAGGTCGTCGAACAGCTGAACCTGACCGCCGATCAGACGCAAAGGCTCGAGGCGATCACGCTGGACCAGGCGCGCACGATGGTGGACCTCAAGGGCGCGGTGGAGAAGGCGGAGATCGAGCTGCGCGCTGCGTCCGATGCCGAGCCCTTCAACGCCAGGCGCGTCCGCGATGCGTTCGGCGTGCTGATCCAGGCGCGAACGAAGCTCGAGACGCAGCGCTTCGAGATGCTTCTTAAGACGCGCGAGGTGCTCACGGCTGATCAGTGGCGCACGCTGCGCGACCTCCTTCGCGAGCGGAGGATGGAAAAGGGCAAGGGTGGCCCGCCCGCCGGCGAGGATCCCGGCCGCGGCCCCGGGGGCTGGGACGAGTGAGTCGGTTCGTCGGAAGCGAAGGGAGTCTGTCCTGAGCGCAGGGAAGCGTTAGGGGTCGTCACCGACTGGCCGCCGCGAGGCGGCCTTTCCCTTTCTTGGGAGTTCCGGGCGGACGAGGGCGCCCGCCCCACTTTTCTGGTTTTCGAGGCGCCGCGGCCTCGGGCCGCTCGGACGGGCATCATCGGTGAAGCGCCCGCAAGCTATACTCCCGCGTCATGTTTCCGCTGCGGGATTCCATCCCGTCCTCGCGGCCCCCGGTGGTGAACGTGCTGCTGATCGCGGCGTGCGCGGTGGCGTTCGTGTTCGAGCTCTCGCTTGGGTCGTCACTCGAGCGGTTCTTGTGGGCCTACGCCTTCGTGCCGGTGCGCCTCTTCCAACCCGCGGTCTTCGACGTAAACCTGCTCTTCAACGCGAGGAGCGCCCTGCTGTCGATGTTCCTCCACGGCGGCTGGTTCCACCTCATCTCCAACATGTGGTTCCTTTGGATCTTCGGGGACAACGTCGAGGATGTCCTCGGCCACGCCACGTACCTCCTCTTCTACCTGGGCTGCGGCGGCGCGGCGGCGCTGGCTCAGGCCGCCATCGCGCCCGCCTCTGAGGTGCCGATGGTCGGCGCCTCGGGCGCGATCGCCGGGGTGCTCGGCGCGTACCTGGTCTGGTTCCCGTGGGCGCGGGTGAGGACGCTGCTGTTCCTGGGGATCTTCTTCACGGTCACGGAGCTTCCGGCGCTTGTCTTCCTGGTACTTTGGTTCGTGGTGCAGTTCTTCTCCGGCACTTTGGCGCTCGCGAGGGTGGAAGCCGCCGCCGGCGGCGTCGCCTTCTTTGCGCACATGGGGGGCTTCCTAGCGGGGGCGATGCTGGCTGTTCTCCTGAGGCGGTCTGGGCGTGTGCATCCCAGGACGCGCTACTCGATTCTCGAGGGGTGAAGAATGGCTGACCAGAAACCGGCGGTTCCTCTCTTCGATCTGACACGG
>JALHTD010000491.1 GCA_022865555.1 Thermoanaerobaculaceae bacterium
GATCTGATCGGCGCTGAGGTCGACGGCGGCTTTGCAAACGTCGATCGAGACGCCGAGGTTGGCGCCTGACAGCATCATCGATTTCAGGAAGCTCGACAGCATTCCGGCCAGCGTCGGACCGAGGCCGATGCCGATCAGGTTCACGGCGAAGCGGAGCTGCGGGTCGCCGAACCCGGAGCGCCTGACGCTCTGCGTCACCTCCAGCACGTCGCCCGTGACCGTGCCCCACGCGTACGGTACCCCGACCGTGATTTGGGCCAGGCGGCCCGCGAGTCCGAACGCCCGGCCCCAGTACGGCACCACCGCGTTGATCTGGGCGCTGACGTTCTCGATCGGCACGGAGGGGTCCATGGTGACGCCGCCGTGTGAGAAGAGGTAGCCGACGCCGAAGAAGTTCGTGCCGATGGGGGACGGGGAGTAGGCCCGCGGCTCGAGCTGCTGCGCCCCGATGGTGTGGGCGCCGCCGAGGAGCACCCCGCACGCGACCGCCGCGACGCCGCTCAGGACCCGCTTTTGGGCGCGCCGACTCGTGCGAGTCCTCATCGGTGTGTCGGCCTCGCTCTGCGCGGCGCTCACCTGGGCAACCTCACGAAGGCGACGTCGAAGCTCTGGTCCAGCATTGCCTGATAGTACACTCCCTCGAGGACATCGCGCCGGGGGTCGTAGGTGAGCGTGTAGGTGCTCCCGGGGTAGTTGACGTCCTGCAGCTCGACGAACACGGTCGCCGAGGAGGGATCTCCGGTCGCGGTGGCTTTTGCCACCCGGATCGGGTTCGGGTTGAAGTACGCCGCGTCGGCTACCCCGCTTGGGTAGACCTTCCGGATCTCGAGCACGTAGCCCCCGTCCGGACGCTGCCAGCGGCCTTCCAGCCCCGTGAGCCCCGCGCCGGGCGCGGTCTGGGATGTCGGCGAGGACACGTCCCTGGCGGACCGGTCCCCACGGAGGAGCAGGAACCCGGCGACTGCACCAACGCCGATCACTGTGAGCGCCGCCACGGTCAATGCAACCCGGCGCGGACGACGGAGCGGGCTCTGCTGCTTCGTTCCCTTCGCCATGGCCATGCCTCCCAGCCCACCCTGACCGCTCAACTCGAGACAGGGTACTGCTTCGAGCGTTCAGCCGCCCCCGCCCTGAGCCCCGCCGTTATGACGGGAACCCCATTCATCGCCGGGGCCTCAGGGCAGGCCTTGCGCCGGGCGCAAGGCTCGGCGTGCTATTTGACCTTCTCCTCCCTGATGTTGAGGATCCTGAGCGGCTCGGTGCCGTACGCCTCCGGGTCGAACTTCCCGTCCTTGTCGAACTGGAGCTTCACCGCGGGAAGGACCTGCCCTGTGCTCTTCCCGTCCTTGTTGATGTCGAGGATCACCATGCCGACGGGGTACTGTGTCGTGACGATGCCCTGCCGCACCATGCCGGCGAACCCGATCTGTCGGGCGCAGGCGGCCACGATCCGATACCCGGTGGGGGTGGGGATGTAGCGCATAACGGAAACGTAGTAGGCGAGGCTTTGGTCGAATTGGAGGTAGCCGATCGCCGGCATGGCGTTCAGCTCGTTGACCACCGCCGTCTGCCCCTGGGCCTTCAGCATGTCCTTGAGGGCGTCGACCACGGCGGGCGGAGTGAAGTCATACGCGCGGACCGTGAGAAACGTCGTGCCCCCGCCTTGCATGTTGATGAGGTTTCCCATCCACTGGATGGGGACGGCCGGGGGTGCCGGGGGCGCGGCGGGTGCCTGTGCAGGCGCCTGTGCGGCCGCCATCGCTGCGCAGGCCAACAGGATCAGACCTGCGAGCGTTGCTGCCGTACGGATGCTCTTGAACATTGTGTTTCCCTCCCTTTCATTCTTCTGCGTGCCCGCCCCGGTGCGTCTGCGGTCGCAGGCGGAGCGCGGCCTGGACCGTGCCTCGAAAGTCGAACTGGGCGACAACCCCCGTCGCGTTGAAGCCGGGCCCGAGCGCGCCGACCGCAGTCTGCGTGGCGTCCGTGTAGACGATCGGCACGCCGGGAAAGACGATCGGAGCCCACTTGGCCGCGAAGAGCAAGGCCGGCGTGGCAACGGTGACGAGGAGATCCGGCGCCGTCCGCCTTCACGTCCGCGCCCTGGCGCCGCTCTACACCGGCCACCTCTGCCCCGCCGAACTCAGCCGCATCGGCCTCCTCGACGCCCACCCTGGCGCCCTCGCCGGCCTCCAGCGCC
>JALHTD010000492.1 GCA_022865555.1 Thermoanaerobaculaceae bacterium
GGAGTCTCGGGCCGCAGCGAGCGGGGGCGAGCAAGGCCCGAGCGGCGCCGCACCCCAGGGGCAAAAGAAAACTGGCGCGGGCGCCGCGGGAAGGCGGAGCTAGTGCGTGGGCGCGGGGGTCGGAGTTGGGGTCGGAGGCACCTTGATCACGTCGCCGTGGCCCTGGACGATCTGCCGGTACCACGACTCCGGGTACTTGGGGTGGGTGACGTTCCCCTGGGTGTCCTTGACGTTGCCGTCCATGTACTTGACGAGCAGGTCCTCGCCGAGCTTCCGCCACCTCGTGTGCACCAGCTCGCCCTGCGCGACCGAGTACCTCGTCAGGTAGTCGCGGGCGAGGTCGGGCGCCTGCGCGTAGAGGGCAAGCGCCGCCTTGTCGATCCCAGGCTGGTCGGCGAGGAAACGGCCCTCCAGCTCGAGCTGCACCTGCTGGATGTCAACGATCATGTCGGAGTAACGGGAGTAGGCGAAGTTCGCCACCCAGTTGAACACCCAGAACAGGGAGTCCCACGAGAAGTGGAGCAGGTCGGCGACCCCGACACCGTACGGCTTCGGCACCTCCCGGATGCCGCAGTACATCGGCGCCCACACCGTGGAGTAGGTGTCGTCCACGCCCCACCAGATCACCCCGCCGATCGGGTCCGGAAGGCTCGACCGCATCTGGGCGACGAAGGAGTACCCGGTCTGCTGGGTGGAGATCGCGCGCTCGTTGACGTACTCCTGGCCGTCCACCTTGAACGTCATCGGCCGCCACCGGTAGGGGCAGGCGAATGGGCCGGCGCCGACGTCCTTCGTCATGTCAAACTCGGTACCCTCGAAGTGGTCGCGCATGAGCCCCATCACATCGGCCACGGCGAGCTTCCTGTCGGGCTTGATCCAGAGCGGCAGCGGCGTGGCGCCCGGCACCCCCTTCACGTAGTCGATCGAGAGGTTCGCCGAAGGGGCGGCGCGCCGGAACATGCTCCACACCCGCGCCTCGCACGCGCGCAACGCGCCGAAATCCAGCGGCGCGTAGGTGTCGGCGAAGGAAAAGTCCTCGTCCTTGCCCGAGAACCACCCCTTCTCGCGGGCGAACGAGATGACATCCTTGGAGTACAGGCAGTTGGCGGGGTCGCTTTGCGGGAACTGCCGGATGCGCGCCTGGTTCGCGTGCGCCGAGATGTAGCCGTCCGGCACGCGGCGCGCGACCCAGGCGGCGCCCTTGACCCCCTTGCCCTTGCCGATGATCTCGAGGATCCAGGCTTCGTTCGGATCGGCGACCGAGATGGACTCGCCGGTCGAGGCGTACCCGTACTCGGTGACGAGGTCGGTCATGACCTTGATCGCCTCGCGCGCGGTCTTCGCGCGCTCCATGCCGAGGTTCATCAAGGAGACGTAGTCGATGCCGATGGGGGGGTCCGGCTTCAGCTCGTCCCGGCCGGTGAACGTGGTCTCCCCGGTCGAGACCTGGTGCTCGTTGATGTTGCCGACCACCCAGTACGTCAGCGGCGCCTGCGGGATCCAGCCGAGGAACTTGCCCGAATCCCCCTCGATGACCTCGCGCCTCGCACCGGCCGGGAAGGAGCCGCCCGGGATCAGCACGAGCTCGCCGTACAGCTCGTGCGAGTCGGCGTTGTACGTGATCATCGTCGAGCCGTCGGCCGACGCCCCCTTGGTGACGATCAGGTTGGTGCACGCATCAGCCGGCCGCGGCACGACGGCAGCGCAGATCAGCGCGGCGCAGAAGGCGGCGATGAGTCTTTTCACGGTGTCTCCTCCGGTAGCTTGTCGGCGCGGGCGACGCGCCGCCCGCAAAGGATAGCAGCACGGGTGTTCGCCCCGCGAACGAGCGTGGGGGCGCCGCGACTCTGCCGTGCGCGCAATGCCTCGGGAAGCAACGGTTGTAGCGGTCCTGGGGGGCGAGCCCTGCCCAAACCCGGTCGGGAGTGGCTAGCCCTCCTTCAGCCAGACCTGGGTGGTGCGCTTCTCCTGGCCGAACGCCACCTTTCCCTCGCGCGCCAGCCAACCGATCGCCATGAAGACCACGCCGCGCGGTGCTTTGACGGCTTTCTCGACGCCGGACAGGCTTGCCTTGCCATGATCGTGCAGGTACTGCCAGACCTTGCCTGCGGTTTTCCCGATGGTTTCCGTGTACGTCATCGCTTCGACCTCCGTAGAATCTGGATTTTGACACATTCGCAACAACGTGACAATCCCCTGGCGGGTCAGAGAACACGAGGGTGCGGGCTTGCCGGCCTATCAGGCGCCGGGCGCCTCGCCCTTGAGGAAAACCGCTCCCAGCGGCGGCAGCGTCAGGTTCAGCGAGAACGGACGGCCGTGCGTCGGGATGTCCTCGGCGACCACACCGCCGAAGTTGCCCATTCCGCTCCCGCCGTACGATTCCGCGTCGCTGTTGAGTAGTTCCCGCCATGTGCCCCCGAACGGCACGCCCAGCCGGTAGCCGATCCGCGGCACGGGGGTGAAGTTGCAGACGACCAGCACCGCATCCCCGCCCCTGCCTTTGCGGAGAAAAGAGAGGACGCTCCCCTGCCAGTCGGCGCAGTCCACCCACTCGAACCCGTGTGGGTCGCAGTCGTGCTCAAAGAGCGCGGGCTCGGAGCGGTACATCCGGTTAAGGTCCGCCACGAGGTTCTGCACGCCCTCGTGAGGCGCGTACTGCAGAAGGTGCCAGTCCAGGCTCTCCTCGTGGTGCCACTCGCGCCACTGGGCGATCTCGCCGCCCATGAACAGGAGCTTCTTGCCGGGCTGCGCCCACATGTACGCCAGCAGCAGCCGCAGGTTGGCGAACTTCTGCCAGTCGTCCCCCGACATCCTACCGAGCAGGGACCCCTTGCCGTGCACGACCTCGTCGTGCGAGAGCGGCAGCACGAAGTTCTCGTGGAACGCGTAGAGCTGCCGGAATGTAATCTGGTTGTGGTGGTAGGCCCGGTGGATCGGCTCGAGGTGCATGTACTCCAGGGTGTCGTGCATCCAGCCCATGTCCCACTTGAGCCCGAAGCCCAGGCCCCCGACGTAGTTCGGGCGCGAGACCATGGGCCAGGAGGTGGACTCCTCGGCCATCATCTGCACGTCCGGGTGACGGCGGTAGACCTCCTCGTTGCAGCGGCGGAGGAACGCGATAGCATCAAGGTTCTCGCGCCCGCCGAAGACGTTGGGGATCCACTCCCCCTCCTTGCGCGAGTAGTCCAGGTAGAGCATCGAGGCCACGGCGTCCACGCGCAGCCCGTCAATGTGGTACTTCTCGAGCCAGAAGAGCGCGTTCGAGGTCAGGAAGCTCGTAATCTCCTTCCGACCGTAGTTGAAGATGTAGCTCCCCCAGTCGGGGTGGTACCCCTGGCGCGGGTCGGCGTGCTCGTACAGGTGGGTGCCGTCGAAGTAGGCGAGGCCGTGCTCATCCGAGGGGAAGTGCGAGGGCACCCAGTCCAGGATCACCCCGATGCCGGCTTGGTGCAGAGCGTCGATCAGGAACATGAGGTCCTGCGGGGTGCCGTAGCGGCTGGTGGGCGCGAAGAAGCCCGTGATCTGGTACCCCCAGGAGCCGAAGAAGGGGTGTTCCATCACAGGCATGAACTCGACGTGGGTGAAGCCCAACTTCGTGACGTACTCGGCGAGCCTGGGCGCCAGCTCCCTGTAGGAGAGCCACCGCCCCCCCTCCTCCGGGACGCGCATCCACGAGCCCGGGTGCACTTCGTAGATCGCCATCGGGGCGTCGAGTCGGTTGCGGGGGCCTCGCTTTGACATCCACTCCGAGTCGCTCCAGGTGTAGTCCAGATCCCACACGACCGAGCCTGTCTTGGACGGGGTCTCGTGGTGGACGCCGAACGGGTCGGCCTTGTCCGCCCGGTAGCCGTGAAGACGCGAGTACACGTGGTACTTGTAGAGCGCACCCTTGCCGAGGCCGGGGATGAACCCCTCCCAGATCCCGGACTGGCCGCGCGACCCGAGGAGGTGGCTCCCCTTGTTCCAGCCGTTGAAGTCACCGGTCACCGCGATCCGCTCGGCGTCGGGGGCCCAGACCGCGAAGTACGCGCCCTCGACACCATCGACGGTGATGAGGTGCGAGCCAAGCTTGTCGTAGAGGTTGAAGTGGCTTCCCTCGTTGAAGAGGAAGAGGTCGTCCTCGGTCAGCAGGCTGACGTCGTACCGAACCGGCCTGTGGGTTTTGCTCATGGCCAGTTTCCCTTCTCCGGGGCGCTCCGGATGCTCGCCAAGATACCAGAAGCCGGCATCGCGGTCTCGCCTGCGGACGTCACCGGAGCGACGCGCCCGGCAGAAGCGCTGCGGTGGACCGCGGGGTCGCCGCCGGAGCCTTCACATGAGCCGACCCTGGATCGTCGGGGGTTGGCTGTTCCATTCCCCCACGGAGAAGCGGGCGGTGACCGTTGACTCCGTCTGCGCAACGTCGTCGCGAACGCTCACCGCCACCGCCTGGTCGGCGAGCCGCGCAAGCCGCTAGATCAGCGCGATGTGCAGCTCACGCAACTGCTCGGGATCCACCGTGTTCGGTGCTTCGGTGAGCAGGCAGTTGCCGGCGGTGGTCTTGGGGAACGCGATCACGTCGCGGATCGAGTCGCGCCCGGCCATCAGCATCACCATGCGGTCGAGCCCGAGGGCGAGCCCGCCGTGGGGCGGGGCGCCATAGCGGAAAGCCTCGAGCAGGAAACCGAACTTGTGCTTCGCCTGGGCCTCGTCGATCCCGAGCGCGGTGAACACCCGCCGCTGCAGTGCGGCGTCGTGGATGCGGATCGAGCCGCCCCCCAGCTCCACCCCGTCCATGACCACGTCGTAGGCGCGCGCCCGAACGGCGCCCGGGTCGCTCTCGAGCTTGTCCACGTCCTCCGGCCTGGGCGA
>JALHTD010000493.1 GCA_022865555.1 Thermoanaerobaculaceae bacterium
ACCTTTCGAGGTACGGGGGCAGTCCGCAATCTTGCCGTCTCCCAACGCGACAAGACTTTCGTCGTCGTCCGCCCCGGAGGTGCAGAGCTCGCCTACCTCACCGGGCGGCGCGTCCTGATGGCCGTCCCCAGCTTCCCAAAGCGTGCACCGCTGTTCGGGATCTCACCACGTGGCGACGGCCTGTTCGCGGTTTCTTCCGCAGGAGAGGTTCACCGATGGGGCCTCGACCTAGCCTATCCCGAGGTCTCTGCCGCGACGCTCTTCCTGCCGGTTCGCTACGAGGGTTTCACCAAACCAGAGCTTACTTGGCAGTCCACGGGCGGAAACGAGTCATACGAGTCCAAGCTGTCGCTTATCCCTCTGCTCGTCGGGACGCTGAAGGGCGCTTTCTACGCCCTGCTGTTTTCCGGGCCGGTAGCGTTGGCAGCAGCGCTGTTCGTGAGCCAGTTTGCCCCACAGCGTCTGCGCCAGCTCGCCAAACCGCTGGTGGAGCTGATGGCGGCCCTTCCCTCGGTGGTCGTGGGTTTTCTTGCCGCGCTGCTCCTCGCGCCGCTGCTCCAGCGCCACATCGTTGGCACGTTGGGGCTCCTCGTTCTGATCCCCTTGGTAGTGATTGCGGCAGCGGCCGCCTGGGAGGCGGTGCCAGTGAGTGTGCGCCGCCGCATCACGGGATGGCGAGAGCTGGGGCTCGTGGGTGTGCTGCTGACAGGAGCGACACTTGTGTGCTTCACCTTCGAGGGAGCGGTGGAGAGGACTCTGTTCGGGGGGGATTTCAAAGCGTGGCTGCTTGCCTCTGCCGGCATCACCTATGACCAGCGCAACGCGATGGTGGTCGGGTTCGCCCTCGGCTTCGCGGTGATCCCGATCATCTTTACCCTCGCCGAGGACGCTTTCTCCAACGTGCCGCCGTCCCTGATCTCCGCCTCGCTGGCGCTTGGCGCGACGCGCTGGCAGGCAGCCCGAACGGTGGCGATCCCGGCAGCCAGCCCGGGCCTCTTTGCGGCGGTGATGACCGGCTTCGGCCGGGCCGTGGGCGAGACCATGATCGTGCTGATGGCGACCGGCAACACGCCGATCCTCTCGTTCTCGCCGTTCAACGGGATGCGGACCATGTCGGCCTGCATCGCCGTGGAGATGCCCGAAGCACCCTACGGCGGTGCGCTCTACCGGGTCCTGATCCTCACCGCGCTGCTGCTGTTTCTGGTGACCTTTGTGCTCAACACCGCGGCGGTCGTCGTGGCTGCCAGGCTGCGAAAGCGCTTCGGGAGGTTGGCCGTATGAGCCTGGTGCGCCGCTGGCTTGCCGAGGGCAGCGCCCAGCGCTGGCTCACCGGCGCGTGCGTCCTGATCGCCCTCGCGATGATCGGCGGCCTGGTGGCCGTGGTCGTGGACGTGGCGGGAGGGTTCTTCTGGCCGCGCCCGCTGGTGGAGCTGACCCTCACCGACGGCAGCAAGGTGTTGGGCGAGGTGTGGGACCGGGAGCCCGATCCGGCCAGTCCTGGCAGCACGCGCCTCCGGCTCAAAGTGGGCAACCGAGACCTCTCGGGGGTGGATTTTCGCTGGATCCGCCAGAGCGCCGTCCGCCGGGAGGCGGTGCCAGCCGATGCCTGGCTGCTCGAGCGTCGGGAGAACGGCAACTTCTATGGGTTTCCCCGCCGCTTGGAGGTGGAGAACAGCCCGCTCGCCGCCACGAGCCCCCAGTTTCGCCAGACGCTGCAGCGCACGGTCATCGAGGCCTACCGCCTGCTCGAGGAGGAACGCAGCCTGTTCCGCCAGGTGGACCGTCAGCATGCCCCCGTCGCCAAGTTGATGGCGCTGCTGGCTGGTGCCCAAAGGCGTGGGGCGGACACGCGGGAACTGGAGGTCAGGCTCGCCGCAGCGCAGGTGCGAGAGGACGAATCAACCCGACCCGCACTGGAGAGGCTCGTCGCGGTGCGCGAGGCCCTCGCTCGGGGGAAGCTTGTGATGGCCACGGCGGAAGGCCGCGAGAAAGCGGTGCCGGTTTCCGCCATCGTCCGTGCGGTACCGGAAAACGCACTGAGCGGCCGGCAGAAGCTGGGCCTGTACATCGCGCGCTGGGGGGAGTTCCTCACGGGACAGCCGCGCGAGTCCAACACCGAGGGAGGCATCCTTCCGGCGATCTTCGGCACCGCGCTCATGGTGCTTCTGATGACGGTGGCGGTGGTGCCGCTGGGGGTGATCACCGCGGTCTACCTCAACGAGTACGCTCGCGAGGGGGCGTTCAACAATGCGGTGCGCCTGGCCCTCGCCAACCTGGCGGGCGTCCCCTCGATCGTGTTCGGTGCTTTCGGCCTGGCGTTCTTCGTCTACACGCTCGGTGGGGGGATCGACCGGCTGTTCTTCTCGGACGTGCTGCCGACACCGACGTTCGGGACCGGGGGCATCCTCTGGGCTTCGCTGACGCTGGCTCTGCTCACCCTCCCGGTGGTGGTGGTGGCGACCGAGGAGGGGCTGCAGGCTGTGCCCCAGGCGGTGCGGGACGGAGCGCGCGCCCTGGGTGCCACACGATGGCAAACGCTGCGCCGCGTGGTCCTACCCTACGCCGCACCCGGCATCCTCACGGGTGCGATCCTTGCGGTTGCGCGCGGCGCGGGCGAGGTGGCGCCGCTCATGCTCACCGGGGTGGTGAAGCTAGCACCCGCCATGCCGTTTGACGGGATTCCGCCTTTTCTCCACCTGGATCGGAAGTTCATGCACCTCGGGTTCTACATCTACGACGTCGGGTTTCAGTCCCCGAACGTCGAGGCGGCCAAGCCGATGGTGTACGCGGCGGTTCTGGTGCTGCTCGTGCTCGTGGTGGTGCTGAACCTGGCAGCGATTACTCTTCGCAACAGGCTTCGCCGCAAGCTGCGGGGGTCAGCGGTATGAACGGGGCGGGCGCGGCCCTGGTCACGCGGGACCTCGTGGCAGGCTTCGAGACCACCGAGGTCCTGAAGGGGGTCAC
Organism: Thermoanaerobaculaceae bacterium; assembly: GCA_022865555.1. Classification (GTDB taxonomy): domain Bacteria; phylum Acidobacteriota; class Thermoanaerobaculia; order Thermoanaerobaculales; family Thermoanaerobaculaceae; genus RBG-13-68-16. Next base: position 2,965 of record JALHTD010000493.1, read on the forward strand.
GGTGGAGATCCCGGCTCGCGGCGTCAGCGCGCTGATCGGACCCTCGGGGTGCGGAAAGTCCACGCTCTTGCGGTGCTTCAACCGCATGAACGACCACCTTCCCGGGTTCTTCCGCCGGGGCGAGGTGCTGGTCGAGGGCCGCGACGCCTACGATCCTTCATGGCCGCTGGAAGCGCTACGCTTTCAGGTTGGCATGGTGTTCCAGAAACCGAACCCGTTTCCCCTCTCGGTCCGCGAGAACGTGCTGTTCGGGCCGCACCTCGCAGGCGTGTCGGATAGCGACACGCTAGAGGAGATTTTGATCCGTTCGCTCACCCGCGCCCAACTCTGGGACGAGGTGAAGGACCGGCTCGGCGCCTCGGCGCTGGAGTTCTCCGGCGGGCAGCAACAGCGGCTGTGCATCGCGAGGGCGCTCGCCTCGTCACCAGGCATTCTCCTCCTGGACGAGCCGGCCTCGGCGCTCGACCCGATCGCGACCGCGAAGCTCGAGGAGACGATCCGCGAGCTGGCCGAGGAGATTGCCGTTCTGCTCGTGACACACAACCTGCAGCAGGCGGCGCGTGTCGCCCACCGCACGGCCTTCCTCTACCTGGGCCGGCTTGTTGAGGAGGGAGAAACAACGCAGGTCTTTGCGGCACCGCGTGAGAAACTCACCGAGGAGTACGTGATGGGACGTTTCGGCTAGGGAGTGAGCATGCCTGAGAAACCCTTGGAGCACGACCTGGAGGAGCTCAAGAAGCTCCTGCTCACGATGGCAGGCGAGGTGGAGCACCAACTCAACCTCGCCATCCGCGCGCTGGTCGAGCGCAGCAGCGAACTGGCCCAGCAGGTCATCGCAGGGGATGAGGTCGTCGACCGCCGCGAGATCGAGGTGGACCGCCGGGTGGTCGAGTTGATCGTGCGCGCCCGGCCAATGGCACGAGACCTGCGGATGGTGATGACGACGGTCAAGATCGCGCCGGACCTCGAGCGGGTGGCGGATCATGCGGTGCATGTTGCACGCCAGGCTATTGTTCTCAACCAAGTGCCGCCGCTCAAGGCCTTTATCACGATTCCGCGCATGGCCGACGCGGCGACCGGGATGGTCCGCGATGCGATCGGGGCGTTTGTCCACGGCGACTCCCTCCGGGCGCGGCAGGTCATCACCAGAGACGATGCCGTTGACGGCATGCACGAGCAGATCTTCCGCGAGCTTCTCACCTACATGATGGAAGATCCCAAGACCATCCCGCGGGCGTTGGCTTTGCTTCTGGTGGCCCGTTCCCTGGAGCGGATCGCGGACCAGGGGACGAACATCGCGGAGCAGGTGGTGTACCTGGTGGAGGCGGAGGACATTCGGCACCGCCACGACGAGGGGCCCGGCGAAGCGTGAGCGGACCGAC
>JALHTD010000494.1 GCA_022865555.1 Thermoanaerobaculaceae bacterium
CCGCCAATCCCTTCAACGACATCACCTTCGTAATCGCCGACGTCAACAACGTCTTGCCGTGATCCACATGCCCAATCGTCCCAACGTTCACGTGCGGCTTCGTCCGGTCAAACTTCTGCTTGGCCATGTCCGCCCCCTTTACGCCAGCCCTTTCGCGCGCGAGACGACCTCGTCGGCGATGTTCTTCGGTACCTCGTTGTAGTGGTCAAACTGCATGGTGTAGGTGGCACGCCCCTGCGTCATCGAACGCAGCTGCGTCGCGTATCCGAACATCTCGGCCAGCGGCACGAACGCCCTGATCACCCGCGAGCCCGAGCGTTGCTCCAGGCTGGTGACCTTGCCGCGCCGCGCGTTGAGATCGCCGATGACCTCCCCTATGTACTCCTCGGGGGTCACGGCCTCGACCTCCATCAGCGGCTCCAGCAGCACCGGGTCGGCCCTCCTCGCCGCGTCCTTGAAGGCCATCGAGCCCGCCACCTTGAACGCCATCTCCGAGGAGTCCACATCGTGGTACGAGCCGTCGTAGAGGCTGACCCCGACGCCGATCATCGGGAAGCCGGCGAGCACGCCGTGCAGCAGCGCCTCGCGGATCCCCTGGTCCACCGGCTTGATGTACTCGCGGGGTATCCTCCCGCCGACGACGTCGTTGGAGAACTCGTACTCGCTGCCGTCGGACAGCGGCCGGACGCGGATCTTCGCGTGCCCGTACTGCCCGCGGCCCCCCGTCTGGCGGATGAAGCGCCCTTCGCCCTCGGCCTCGCTCTTGATCGTCTCGCGGTAGGAGACCTGCGGCCGGCCTACCGCCGCCTCGACCCTGAACTCGCGTACGAGGCGGTCGACGATGATCTCGAGGTGCAGCTCCCCCATCCCGGAGATGATCGTCTGGCCGGTCTCGGAGTCGGTGTGTACCCGGAAGGTGGGGTCTTCCTGCGCGAGCTTGGCCAGCGCCATCCCGAGCTTGTCCTGGTCAGCCTTGGTCGTCGGCTCGATCGCGACGTCGATCACCGGCTCAGGGAACTGTATCGCCTCGAGCACGATCGGGCGCTTCGGGCTGCAGATCGTGTCACCCGTCGCCACGTTGCGGAGGCCCACCACCGCGACGATGTCGCCGGCGTAGACCTCCTTGATCTCCTCGCGCTTGTTGGCGTGCATCTTGAGGAGGCGGCCGATTCGCTCGGTGTTGCCTGTGCGCGCGTTGAAAACCTGGTCGCCGGTCGAGACCTGCCCCGAGTAGAAGCGCAGGAACGTGAGCTGGCCGACGAACGGGTCGGTCATGATCTTGAACGCCAGCCCGGCGAACGGAGCGTCGTCGTCCGCAGGCCTGGTTTCCGGCTCGCCGTCGGGCGTGTGTCCCTCGATCGGCGGGATGTCGAGCGGCGAGGGCAGCAGGTCCACGACGGTGTAGAGGAGCTGCTGGATCCCCTTGTTCTTGAACGCCGAGCCGCAGACCACGGGCGCGATGCGATGCGCGACCGTCTGAGCCCTCAGGCTCGCGCGCACCGCGCTGATGTCGAGGGCCTCGCCGGCCAGGTAGCGCTCGAGCAGCTCCTCGTCGTACTCGGCCGCAACTTCGAGCATCTGCTCGCGCCACTTCTCGTAGGACTCGCGGAACTCTTCCGGGATTTCGGTGCGCTCGAACTCCGCCCCGAGCGTCTCCTCACGGTAGACGTAGGCGCAGCCCTCGATCAGGTCCACCACGCCCAGGAAGGCGTCCTCGGTCCCGAGCGGGATCTGCACCGCGACCGGGTTGGCGCGCAGCTTCGTGCGCATCTGTTCGATCGTCCCGAAGAAGTCGGCGCCCACGCGGTCCATCTTGTTGACGAAGGCGATGCGGGGCACCCGATAGCGGTCGGCCTGGCGCCAGACGGTCTCGGACTGGGGCTCGACACCGTTCACGGCGTCGAAGACCGCAACCGCCCCGTCGAGCACACGGAGGCTACGCTCGACCTCGGCGGTGAAGTCGACGTGTCCGGGCGTGTCGATGATGTTGATACGGTGGTCCCGCCAGAAGCAGGTTGTGGCGGCGGAGGTGATGGTGATGCCACGCTCCTGCTCCTGCTCCATCCAGTCCATGGTGGCGGTCCCGTCGTGGACCTCCCCCATCTTGTAGTTCACCCCCGTGTAGTAAAGGATGCGCTCGGTAGTCGTCGTCTTACCGGCATCGATGTGGGCCATGATGCCGATATTCCGAGTCCTCTCGAGGGGTGCGAGTCGTGGCATTTTTTCAAAGAACCTTTCAGCGCTTCCTGCTTCTCGCAACTGCCGCCAGCGCTTTGCTGTCGGCTGTCAGCTGTCCGCGTCTCCTTCTACCACCGGTAGTGGCTGAAGGCCTTGTTGGCCTCGGCCATCCGGTGCGTGTCGTCCTTCTTCTTGATCGCTCCTCCGCGGTTGTTTGCTGCATCCATCAACTCGCCGGCCAGCTTGTCGACCATCGACTTCTCACCGCGAGCCTTCGCGAAATCGATGAGCCACCGGATCGACAGCGAGAGCTGCCGTGCCGGTGGCACCTCGACGGGTACCTGATAGGTCGAGCCGCTGACCCGGCGTGACTTCACCTCGAGCTGCGGCTTGATGTTGTCCATCGCCCGCTTGAAGACCTTGACCGGGTCGTCCTGCGTCTTGGCCTGAATGATGTCGAGGGCCCCGTAGAAGATCCCCTCCGCGGTGCTCTTCTTGCCCTGGCGCAGGATCGAGTTGATGAAACGGGTCACCAACTGCGAGTTGTAAACCGGGTCCGGCAGCACCTCGCGCTTGGCAACGTAGCGACGGCGCGGCATATCCTACTGCCTCCCTTGCTGCTTCTGCCGCTTGGTTCCGTACTTCGAGCGGCTCTGGTTGCGGCCCGGCACCCCCTGGGCATCAAGGACGCCACGAATCACGTGGTAGCGCACGCCCGGGAGGTCCTTCACACGCCCGCCGCGGATGAGCACCACCGAGTGCTCCTGCAGGTTGTGGCCCTCCCCGGGGATGTAGGTCGTCACCTCGATGCCGTTGGTCAGCCGCACGCGCGCCACCTTCCGTAGGGCGGAGTTCGGCTTCTTGGGGGTCGTCGTGTAAACGCGGGTGCACACACCGCGCTTCTGCGGACTCGCCTTCAGAGCCGGGCTCTTGGTCTTGCCCTGGAGTTGTTGGCGTCCGTAACGGACGAGCTGCGCAATCGTCGGCATCGTTCCCTCTTTCGACCCTAGGCAGCAAGGGCCAAGCGTGCTCCGGTGCTTGGCCCCGGCAACCGTCCGCCGGCCCTCTGCCGACGAAGCTCCGGGATTCTAGTAAAGCCTTGCCCCAGTGTCAACTACCCTCGGTGCGGCCGGGGATGAGCTGGTTGAGCTCTTCGTACTCAACCCCCCCCTCACCCTCCGGCTCGGCGGGCTGAGGCATCTCCTCCGGCGGCACCGGTCCGATCGCAAAGTAATGATAATGCTTGGCTCCCGTACCAGCCGGGATGAGCCTCCCCACGATCACGTTCTCCTTCAACCCGTACAGGTGGTCGATCCGGCCGGAGACCGCGGCCTCCGTGAGGACCCTCGTGGTCTCCTGGAAGGAGGCTGCCGAGACGAAGGATTCCGTGGCCAGGGCCGCCTTGGTGATGCCCAGCAGGACCGGGGTGAAACGTGCCGGCTGGCCGCCCAGCTTCTCGATGCGGTCGTTCTCCTCCTGCACGCGGTACCTCGGCACCTGCTCCTCGAGGAGGAACTCGGTGTCGCCGGGGTCCGTGACCTTCACGAAGCGGCACATCTGGCGCACGATCGTCTCGATGTGCTTGTCGTTGATCGTGACCCCCTGCGTGCGGTAGACCTCCTGGATCTTGTCCACGAGGTAGCGCTGCAGCTCGGTCTCGCCCAGCACGGCCAGCACGTCGTGGGGGTCGACCGGGCCGTCGGTGAGCGACTCGCCGGTGGCGACCCACTCGCCGTCCTGCACGATGAGGTGCGCGACCTTGGGGATCGTGTACTCGCGGGTCGTGCCCTCCTTGCCCTCCACGGTCACCTTGCGGGTCCCGCGGGTCGCCTCCCCGACGCGAACGACGCCGGAGATTTCGCTGACCACGGCGGCATCCTTCGGCCGCCGCGCCTCGAAGAGTTCGACCACACGCGGCAGACCGCCGGTGATGTCCTTGGTCTTCGTGGTCTCACGCGGGATCTTGGCCAGCACATCGCCCGGGTTGACCTTGTCGCCCTCGGCCACCATGAGGTGCGAGCCAATGGCAAGCTGGTAGCGCCGCTCCGACTTCTTGGCGCCGCGCACGACGATCGTCGGGATACGCCGGTCGGCGCCGAGGGGCTCGATCACGATCTTGTGCGAGTGGCCGCTGAGCTTGTCGATCTCCTCGCGGACGTTCTCACCCTCGACGAGGTCCACGTACTCGACCTTGCCCGCAACCGTGGTGAGAACCGCCGAGGTGAAGGGGTCCCACTCGGCCAGCACGGTGCCGGGCTTGATGACGTCCCCGTCCTCGACGTGCAGGACGGAACCGTAGACCAGGTTGTAGCGCTCGCGCTCGCGCCCGCGATCGTCCGAGATGGCGACCTTCGCGTTGCGGGAGACCACCACGGTCTTGCCCGCGGTGTTGGTGACCGCCTGGACGCCGAACAGCCGCGCGATCCCCGAGCGACTGGCCTGGTGGCGCGACTGCTCCGTGGCACGGGTCGCCGTGCCGCCGTAGTGGAAGGTCCGCATCGTGAGCTGGGTGCCCGGCTCGCCGATCGACTGCGCGGCGATGATGCCGACGGCCTCGCCCAGCTCGGCCAGCCTGCCCGTGGCGAGCATGCGCCCGTAGCACTTGCGGCAGGCGCCGCGCCTCGTCTCACACGTCAGCAGCGACCGGATCTTGACGCGCTCGTAGCCGGCGTCCTCGATGGCCGTCGCCAGCTTCTCGGTGAGCTCGGTGTTCGCCTTGCAGATCGTGGTCCCCTCGAGGGGATCGACGACGTCCTCGGCGGCGACGCGGCCCACGAGGCGATCGCGCAGCTTCTCCAGCACCTCGCCGCCCTCGGTGATGGCGGTGACGTAGATGCCGTGGTCGGTGCCGCAGTCCTCCTCGGTGATGATCACGTCCTGCGACACGTCCACCAGGCGCCGGGTCAGGTAGCCGGAGTCGGCGGTCTTCAGCGCGGTGTCCGCCAGCCCCTTGCGCGCGCCGTGGGTGGAGATGAAGTACTGCAAGACCGACAGCCCCTCCCGGAAGTTGGCGGTGATCGGGGTGGGGATGATCTCGCCCGAGGGCTTGGACATCAGGCCGCGCATGCCGGCAATCTGGCGGATCTGCTCCTTGGAGCCGCGGGCCCCGGAGTCCGCCATGATAAAGATCGGGTTCGGATCGCCGCTCTCGTCGGCGCGCCGCCGCATCTGGCGGAACATCTCATCGGAGACGCGCTCGGTGATGCGGTGCCAGATGTCGACGATCTTGTTCAGGCGCTCGCCGGCCGTGATGATACCTGCGGAGCGCTGGCGCTCGACCTCCTCGACCTCGCGCAGGGCGTTGTTGATCAGGCCTTCCTTGGCGTCCGGGACGATCATGTCGCCGGCGCCGATCGAGATCCCGGCGTAGGTCGCCCAGGTGAATCCCATGTTCTTCAGCGCGTCCAGCAGGCGCACCGTCACTTCGTGCCCGAAACGCAGGTAGGCGAAGGAGACCAGGCTCTGCAGGCCGCCCTTCTTGAGCTGGCCGTTGACGAACGGGAGCTCAGGCGGCAGCCCCGAGCTGAAGATCACGCGCCCGACGGTGGTCTCGAGGTGGAAGCTCTCGACCCACTGCGGCTCGGCGTGCAGGATGTCCTGCTGGTCGGCCTCCACGGTCATGTCGAGCAGGTTGCCCGTGTAGACCACCTCGATGGGCTGCAGCGTGTCCGCGCGGCCGTTGGCGTGCGCCAGCAGCACCTCGTCCGTGGAGGCGAAGACCTTGCGCCGCTGCTTCTCGGACAGCGCTCGCTCCGAGGTGAGGTAGTACGTCCCGAGCACCATGTCCTGCGAAGGCACGGCGAGCGGCCTGCCGGAGGCCGGCGAGAGGATGTTGTGGGAGGCCAGCATGAGCACCCTCGCCTCGAGCTGGGCAATGGGCGAGAGCGGCACGTGCACGGCCATCTGGTCGCCGTCGAAGTCCGCGTTGTAGCCGGCGCACACGAGCGGGTGGATGCGAATGGCCTTGCCCTCGACCAGCACCGGCTCGAACGCCTGGATCCCGAGGCGGTGCAGCGTGGGGGCTCGGTTCAGGAGCACCGGGTGCTCGCGGGTCACGGTCTCGAGGGCGTCCCACACGTCGGGCGTGCGCTGCTCCACGAGCTCCCGGGCCATCTTGATGGTGGTGACCAGCCCCTTCTTCTCGAGCTCGTGGTAGATGAACGGCTTGAACAGCTCGAGCGCCATCTCCTTGGGCACGCCGCACTGGTGCAGCTGGAGCTCCGGGCCAACCACGATCACGCTGCGGCCCGAGTAGTCCACGCGCTTGCCCAGCAGGTTCTGGCGGAAGCGCCCCTGCTTGCCCTTGAGCATGTCCGAGAGGGACTTCAGCGGGCGGTTGGCCGCCCCCTTGACCACGCGCTTCTTCTTGGAGTTGTCGAACAGCGCGTCCACCGCCTCCTGCAGCATGCGCTTCTCGTTGCGGATGATGATGTCCGGGGCGTTCAGGGCCAGCAGGCGCTTCAGGCGGTTGTTGCGGTTGATCACCCGGCGGTACAGGTCGTTCAGGTCGGAGGTGGCGAAGCGCCCCCCGTCCAGCTGCACCATGGGGCGCAGCTCCGGCGGGATCACCGGGATCACGTCCAGGATCATCCACTCGGGCCGGTTGCCCGAGTCGCGGAAGTTCTCCACGATCTCGATGCGCTTCAGCACGCGCTTGTCGGTCTTGCGCCCCTTGTCCAGCATCTTGCGCCGCAGCTCCGCCGACAGGGCGTCCAGGTCGAGGCTCTCCAGCAGGGTGCGGATGGCCTCCGCGCCGATCCCGGAGGTGAAGGCCATGCCGTGGCGCTCCAGGGCCTCCAGGTACTCCTCCTCGGACAACAGCTGCATCTTCTTCAAGTCGGTGTCGCCCGGGTCGATCACGATGTACTTCTCGTAATACAGGATCGAGCGCAGGGCCACGAGGGCCAGGTCCAGCAGCAGGCCCATGCGGGAGGGCACGGAGCGGTAAAACCAGATGTGGCTCACCGGGGAGGCCAGCTCGATGTGTCCCATGCGCTCCCGGCGCACGCGGAAGTGGGTGACCTCCACGCCGCAGCGGTCGCAGATCACGCCCTTGTAGCGGATGGACTTGAACTTGCCG
>JALHTD010000043.1 GCA_022865555.1 Thermoanaerobaculaceae bacterium
CTTCGGCGATATGAAGCCCTATGTCTACAGGACCAGCGACTTTGGCAAGACGTGGTCACGCATCGCGGGCCCCGAGCAGGGACTGCGCGGTTATGTCCACGTGATCAAGGAAGACTGGGCCAAAACCAGCCTGCTCTTCGCCGGCACCGAGCTCGGACTGTGGATCTCGATCGACAGCGGAAAAACCTGGGCCGAATTCAAGGGCGGCGATTTTCCCAGCGTGGCAGTGCGCGATTTGGTCGTGAACCCGCGCACGCAAGACCTCGTTCTGGGCACCCATGGCCGGGGCATCTGGATCATCGACGACATCACCTCCCTGCGCGGCCTGAACGACGATCTCTTGCAGAAAGAGGCGGCCTTCCTTGAAGCCACGCCTGTGACCCAGCGCATTCAGGGCCAGGGCGGCTGGCCCGAGGGCGATGCGACATTTGCTGGCCAGAATCCGCCAGCCGGCGCCGTGATCACCTACTACCAGCGCACGAGGCACCTCTTCGGACCGATACTGCTGGATATCCTCGGGCCGGACGGGAAGGTCGTGGATACTCTGCCGGCGAGCAAGCGTCGTGGCATCAACCGCGTGAGCTGGAGCATGCGCGTGGCGCCGCCGCGCGTGCCTCGGGCCGCCCAGGTTGCATTCAACGCCTCGCAAGGCCCTCGCGTCACACCCGGTACCTACACGGTGCGCCTGACCAAGGGCAAGGAGGTCTACGTTACCAAGCTGGATATCGGACTCGACCCCCGCGCCACCTACAACCGCGATGATCGCAAGGCCCAGTTCGATGCCGCCATGCGCGTGTACAGCTTATTCGGCGCCATGAGCGATCTGGTCGACAAGATCACTTTCACCACCACGATGGCCAATCAGCTGGCCGCCACGCTGCCGGAGAAAGACGCACTGCGCGCTGATCTGACGAGCTTCTCGGCCGAGACCGAAGTGATTCGCAACAGGATTGTGGCGACCAAAGAAGGTGGCGCGATTACGGGCGAAGAGCGCATTCGCGAGCACACGGACACACTTTATGGCGCAATCATGTCCTACGAGGGTCGTCCGGCAAAGTACCAGGTAGAGCGTATCGACGCGCTGCAGCGCGAGCTGGATGATGTGAAGAAGGAGTTCGATGCCCTGACGACCAAGACGCTGCCGAAGATCAACCAGGGTCTGAAGGCGAAAGGAATGCCGGAGATCGGTCCGCCTCCGGCAATGCCGGGCCAGCCGGTCGCCCAAGTATCGAGCGCCGATGTCGATGCGGCCTTCGCGACTTTCCTCGGCCGGCGCCACATACGAGTGGCTCAGGTGATCGAGAGAGACTAGCCCGGACCATTCACGAGTTGGCCCGCTGCAGCGCCAATAGCACGCGCGACCAGTGTGTCATTGTCCAGAATGTCTCCAGGACAGTTTGAACACACTGTCTTTTGGAAAGGTGACTCTTCATGCAGTTCCATCGATTTCTTCGACGAAAACCTTTCCGAGGACGAGGCGTGGCGCCGGCAAACCCTCGGCGACGCCGCCACCCGCCCCACAGGATCACGTATCGCAAGCTGACGAGGTAGGCTGCCCCTTCGCGCCTTGACGCCGCTCTGCGCAGCTCTACACTCGAACCCGGCAGGATGGGAGTCTCTTGTCCCTCGACGCGACCAGAGAGGCGGACAGCGATGCGCAAGTACTTTACGGTGATTCTTGCAATCCCTGCCCTGATCGTCAGTTGCGCCGGCAGTCAAGCGCCGGCCGGCGACGCGGCGGGGACCCCGGCTGTGGCGGCCCTCGCCGGGAACGAGCTGCAGACCCCGGGGACCTGGTCCGGCGAGGTGCCGTGCGCCGACTGCCCAGCGATCCGCATGACGCTGACGCTGCGGCCCGATGGCGTGTTCCTGCTGCGGCGGACTTACGTGGGCGCCGCGGACGGCCGCGACGAGTCATTCGTCGATCGTGGCCGTTGGGCCGCTTCGGAGGACGGCCGCCGGCTGGTTCTGCGCGGCGGCACCGAGGCGCCGCGCCAGTTCGCGGTGGTCGCGCCGAATCGGCTGCGCATGCTGAATAACGAGGGCAACGAGATCCGCTCCCGGCTCAACTACGAGTTGGTCCGCGCTTCAGAGATCGACCCGATCGCCGACCGTGCCAGGCTGCGCGGAATGTTCCGCTACATGGCCGACGCGGCGCGCTACACCGACTGCCTTACCGGGCAGGACGTGCCGGTCGCCATGACTGCCGACTACCTGGCGCTCGAGCGCGTGTACCTTGCGGCGAGAACGGACCCGGGGGCGCCGCTGCTGGTGACGTTCGCTGGTCACCTCGAGATGCGTCCGGCGATGGAGGGCGACGCCCTCGAGGAGACCGTCGTGGTGGAACAGTTCGACCGCGTGTGGCCGGGCGAGATGTGCGGCCAGACAATCGAGGGGAAGACGTGGCGCCTGATCGAGCTGTCCGGTCAGGCGCTCGCCGGGGCCGATCTTTCGGCGGCACCGTTCCTGGTGCTCGACGCCGGGACGAAGCGCGTGCACGGCTCGACCGGGTGCAACCGGCTCAGCGGCTCCTACGAGCTGGACGGGAACCGGCTGCGCTTCGGTGCGCTGGCGACCACCCGGATGGCGTGCCCGCCCGAGGTGATGGCGGTCGAGCAGGCGTTCCTGCGGCTGCTCGAGGGCGACCGGTCGTGGGGGCTGCAGGACGGCACCCTGATCCTCGTGCGCGGCGGCCAGATGGTGGCGCGCTTTGCAGCCGGCGAGCCGAGCGTGACGCAGCGGCGCTCGCAGGGGCCGCCTGCCGAGCAAGTCCCGACGCCACGCCGTTGACCGCTACCGAGCAGGCGCCTGAGATCGCTGCGGTTGACCTTGACACCACCGGTGCGTCGGTCCATCCTCCTCTCCAACGTCAAGGAATGGTGCATCTGAGAGTCTCTCAACCGGCGGTCCCCAAAGGAGGACACCATGAACCTGATCAGCCTGATCATCAACCTCATCAGCGGCGCTGTTGGCGGCAACGCGGCGGGCGCTCTCATGAAGGACAAGAGCCTGGGCACCTTGTGGAACTCGATCGCCGGAATTCTTGGAGGCGGGATCGGTGGCGCGATCCTCCAGGCTCTGGTGCCCTCCTTGGCCGGCATGGCTCAAGGCGGCGGCCTTGACCTCGGGTCGATTGTCGGCCAGATCGCCGGCGGTGGAGTCGGTGGCGGTCTGCTCATGGTCATCATCTCGTTCATCAAGAGCGCAATGGCACCGAAGAGCTAGGCCCCATTTTGCGGGGCCGCGGACCCGCGACGGATTCGCGCCGGCCGGCTCAGACAAGGAGACGGGACGATGACCGTTAAGCGAAGCCTCACCCTGGTCGGGATCCTGGTGCTGGTCGGCTGCGCGACGTCGTTCAGTCCGGATCGGATCCGCAGCGAGATCGCCGCTCAGACGGGTGCCGACCCCCAGGGGATACTCGAGTTCACCCTCGGGCCGACCATGCTGTCGCTCGCCCGTACCCTGTTCCCGCGCAGCTCGGCGGAGGCCGCAGGCGGCGCGCAGCCGCTGGCCGGCCTCAAGAAGCTGGAGTTCGCGGTCTACGACCTGCCGCCGGGGCGCGCGCAGACGCTCGACTTCACGCGCATGAGCGTCACCGGCTGGGAGCCGACGGTGCGCAAGCGTGACGCCTCCTCATCGACGCTGGTGCTGGTGCGCGGCGCGGAGGGCGACACCGTCGGCGACATCGTGCTGGTGACCGCCGGCGAGAAGCAAGCGGTCTACGCCCGCTGGTCCGGTCGCCTGTCGCGCAAGCTGCCGGAGGCGATCGGCGACGCCGTCAGCCGCGGCGGCACGGACGCTGCCAAGCGCGAGCTGATGTTGCTGACGGAGCAACCCAAGTAGATCTCTTCGGCCAGCGCCGGGGACGAGGCGGCGGAGCACCGATCCTGGGTGTAGCGCTTTTCTTTCAAGCTCGCGTACGACCTCGGGAAGTCCACGAGCGCGCTGCGCACAAGGCTCCCGGTGCTATCCTCGCCGTCATGAAAGAGAGCGTGCCGAAACATGCGCCCGGGGTCATCTGCCTCACGCCATCGTGGTGAGCACTCGCCGGTGCGCAGGCTTGAGACCGGAGCCCGGCCATGACCTCACCGACCTACCCCGTGCCCGTTCCTCCGGTGAAGACGCTGCTCGACTTCTCCGGGCGCGTGGCCGTGATCACAGGCAGCGGGAGCGGACTGGGCACGGGCATCGCGCGGCGGTTCGCCCAGGCCGGCGCGGCCGTCGTCGTGCACTACCGAACGAGCAAGGTGGAAGCCGAGGCGCTCGTGCACGCGATTCAGGCCGGCAGCGGGAAGGCCGTTGCGGTCGGCGGCGACCTCACGCAGGGTGCTGACGTGGATCGGTTGCTGGTCGAGACGCTCGAGGCGTTCGGCCGGGTGGACGTCCTGATCAACAACGCCGGCACCTACCCGGAGAGCGGCGTGCTGGAGATGAGCGAGGGGGAGTGGGATTCCGTGCTGGAAGCCAACCTGCGCAGCGTGTTCCTGTGCACCCAGGCGGCTGCGCAGCGCATGGTCGCGCAGGGCGATGGCGGCGCGATCGTCAACATCACCTCGATCGAGGCTGCAAACCCCCAGGCCGGGCACTCGCACTACGGGGCGGCAAAAGCCGCGGTGGTCGCACACACCCGCGCCGCAGCGCAGGAGTTGGCCTCGCACGGGATCCGCGTCAACGCCGTCTCGCCCGGGCTGCTCTGGAGGGCCGGCATCGAGCGGGCCTGGCCGGAAGGCGTGCGACGCTGGCACAGCCGGGCGCCGCTCCAACGGATGGGCATGCCCGAGGATGTCGCCGACGCCTGTCTGTTCCTCGCCTCGCCCGGGGCACGCTGGATCACGGGAGCCAACCTCTTCGTGGACGGCGGCGTGATGGCGAAGCAGGTGTTCTAGCGACAATCACCGGAGGAGGTTGCGATGAACCTTACCGCCGAGCAGATCATCCGTCACTTCGACCTCCGGCCGCTCGCCAGCGAAGGCGGGATGTTTCGGCAAACCTACCTCGCGGCCGAGCAAGTGCCGCACCACGCCCTGCCGCCTCGCTACCCGCACGACAAGCCGCTCGGCACCGCCATCTACTACCTCCTGACCGACGCGCCCGACTCGTTCTCGGAAATGCACACGTTGCCGACCGACGAGATCTACCACTTCTACGCGGGCGACCCGGTCGACATGCTGCTCCTGCACCCCGACGGACGCGGCGAGCGCGTGCGCCTCGGCCCGGACTTCATCAACGGCCAGCACGTGCAGTTCGTAGTGCCGCACGGGGTGTGGCAGGGTTCGCGCCTCGCGTCGGGCGGCCGGTGGGCGTTGATGGGCACGACGATGGCGCCCGGCTACACCGATTCGGACTACGCGGGCGGCGAGCGGGCGGACCTGCTGGCGCGCTACCCACAGTTCGCCCCGGACATCGCGCGCCTCACACGAGTCTGAAGAGCCGACACACGCAACCGCCGCATTCGGGTTTC
>JALHTD010000044.1 GCA_022865555.1 Thermoanaerobaculaceae bacterium
GACCGTGGAGGAAAACGCGCTCGCGGGGGGCTTCGGGTCCGCGGTGATGGAGGCCGTGGCCTCTCTCAAGGTGCCGGACGTGGCGGTCGAGCGCTTGGGAATCCCGGACGAGTTCCAGCCTCACGGGTCGCAGGAGATCCTGCGCGCGCGGCTCGACCTGGACGTCGAGGGGATCATGCGCCGCGCCCGGGCGTTCTTCCCGGTCGCAACACGGGAGCCACGGCCGGTGTCTCTCCCCCACCGCGCCTGACCGCCTCCACCGAAGAAACTCTTTCCGTCCGAGGGCCCGGGGAGGTCAGGGGCTCTCGGTCGCTCCGGCCGCGCGAGCGTTTGCTTCTCCTGGAACCCGGTTCAGGAACGCAGCGTTGACCCAGTCGGCGTGGTCGCAGTCGCGGCCGTTCCGTCCTTCTCCTACGGCCAGCGTGAGGGTCGTGACGCCCGGAAGCCCGATCTCGATCCGACGTGGAGGGTCGCTCGCCGTGATCACCCAGCTCTCGTAGAGCACCCTGCCGTCCTGGTCGCGAAGCTCGAAGACCACGTCGGCCATGGTGCACATCCTCACCTCCGCGGAGATGCCAACCAGGGCGCTGAACCCCGTGACGCCGGCCGGCACGGCAAAGCTCATCGCACAGGGCACGAGCATTCCGAGGCCGCTCGCGTACTGCACCGCGCCCAGCACCAGCGGCAGGTCGTCCCAGGCGCGGTTCATCTTCGGTGGCGCGAAGCCGCAGTCGATCTTCGCCGGCGTCAGGCTGCTAAGCGGGATCGGTTGACCGTCGCGGGCCGTGAGAGGCTTCCACGCTGCGTCGTACTCGGAGAGGAAAACAGGCTCCTCGGGCGATTCGATCCGGTCGACCGTGTGCGTCATCTCCGGCCTCCCGAGGCGCGTGACCACGAGCCAGCGCGGCGAGCCGCTACCCAGCCAGTCCTTGTAGGCGGCGAATGGGTCAGTGAAGGAGTACTTGCCGAGGCGGAGGCAGATGTCCCAGCCGTTTGGCAACTCGCGCTCGAACGTCTTCTCCGCCCGCTGGAACTCCCCCGGCGTCATCCCGGAGAACGCCGCGATGAAGAGGGCGGCCTGGTTGCCGAACTCCTCCGCAATCACGCGCTGGTAGGAGGCCTGGTGCCGGTCGAGCCACTCACCAAGCTCGACGAGAAAGTACTGCTGATCGATGCCCTGCATCTTCGGGGTACCGACGTAGCGTGCCATCAGCGTTCCGGCGGCGGTCGAGAACCCCGGCAATCCGACCGCCGCGGCGTCCAGCCAGGCCTGCAGAGCAGGACGGTAGTCGGGCTCGCCGAATCCCCGGACGACGAAAGGCAGCCGGCTGCCGAAACGATCGGCCCCGGTCTGCGCGATGCTGCGGCCGTCGTAGGTGTTGGAGAGCTCGTCCTAGTGGATCGGGAGCGGGTAGCGGTCGAGGAGAGCGAGGCGGAGCACCACACCGGTGAGAAGCAACAGGCCCAGCACAACGCGATGCCCCGGTAGCGAAGGGAAGATCTCGCGGTCGAGGGCAGGCACGACTCGAATCATACCGCAGGGGAGGTACGCGGCCTCTGGTCGGATCCGGTGCCGGAAGAGTAGGGAGCGTGCGCACGAACGGTCGAGCCTCTCTCACGGCGGCCGAAGCCCGCGAGACGCAACCCGGCGGCCGGACACCCTGGGCTAGACTGATAAGGGAGGAGATCCACCTCGAATGTCGGCAGGAGACGTCCCACCAGCCCGGTCGCCCGGCAGCAGTCGGTTTCGCGTGAAACCGGAATCGTTCTCCCTCTCGGGGCAGGGGCTGCGGATAACCGTGGCGATCGTGATCGTGACCGTGGCCGCCTATGTCTGGCTCGTCACGTACGGCACGGGGCGCTTCGCCGCCGAGGAGACCTGGGGCACCGCGTACGACTCGCTTGGAAAGAGCCTGCTCTCCGGGCGGGCGGACGTGGAGCCGCACTCGATCGACTGGGAGGGCTTCGAGGAAAACGGGAAGGTTTACATCTCTTTCGGCCCCTTCCCCGCGCTCCTGCGCATCGTACCGAACGCTGTCTTTCCTTCGATGGACGGGAAGTGGTCGCGCCTCTCGTGCCTCGCGGGGGCCGTGCTTTCCCTCCTGGCGGCGGCGTGCGTCATGGGCACGAGCCTGCGGGGGCCCGGGAACCTGCCGGGGCGGGCGACGACGGTCTACTTCGCGGCCGGGTTGCTCGGGTTCGGCCTCGGAACGCCCCTGGTGTACCTGGTCTCCTGCGGCCGCATCTACCACGAGGCGATCATCTGGGGGTTGTGCGGGTCGCTGTGGAGCATTCACTTCATGCTCCGGATCCTGGCGGGGTCCATCCCCAGATGGAGAGGGTTCCTCGGCCTGTCGGTCTCCTTCGGCGTCGCGCTGCTGTCGAGGGTGACTTTCGGCGTTCCGATCGCGCTCGCCATGGCAGTCCTCGGCGCGCGGGAAGTGGCAACGATCATCCGTACGGATCGTAGGGGCAACGAGAAGGCCGCCGATGCCCTCGGTTTGGTGCTCGCCCTGAGTCCTGCTGTTGCTGCCGGCCTCTCTTTCTTCTGGTACAACCACGCGCGCTTCGGCTCGATCTGGAAGACCCTCGACTTCAAGGTCACGTACGTTCACCCTGAGGAGATCGGCGGCGTCCTGAACCTCGCTCGCGCGCCCTCGGCGCTCTGGAACTACTTCGGGTTCACGCCGGCATCGTTCTCCTCTCTGCCGCCTTACTTCCAGTTCGCTCCGGTGCGCTACTTCAACGACTCGATTTTTTTCGGGTGGAAGGAGCAGGTGCTCTCCCTGTCGCTCGGGTCTTCGTGGCTGGTGGTCGGCGCGGCGCTTGGCCTGCTCGGCCTGCTGTGGCGCCGGCGCCGCTCCTGGGAGGCCCTGCTGGTGCCGGCGTTCCTCCCGCAGTTCATGGTGATTGCCTCGTTCTACTTCGTCACGCAACGTTACGCGGCGGAATTTCTCCCAGCGCTCGTCTTTCTGTTCGCGGTCTTGCTGGCCGATGCCAGACGGAATGGGCGACCCTCCATCCGGCTTGCCTGGATCTTCCTGGTGCTCGCCGGGTTCTCGGCCGCGGTGACCGTCACGAGCACGCTGGAGTGGAACCTCGCTGACAACGGTGATGTGCCCGTTGAGTACAAGGCACGGCTGGCCCGGGTGCTCAACAGGACTGGCCAGGCCCCGGGCTGCAACGGTTCGCGGCAGCCGGTCACCGACTACACCCCGCTCGGCCAGAGCTTCTCCTACGCGGCGGCGCGCTTCAACCGGACCTGGGACGACAAGCCGATCGGCCTTGGACACTTCTACTACTCCCGTGGGATC
>JALHTD010000495.1 GCA_022865555.1 Thermoanaerobaculaceae bacterium
ACGGGAGCCGCGACGCGAGGTTGCACACACTCACGCCGCGAGCCCGAGCTCTCGAGCCTCCTTGCTACCTTGCGTACTCCACCGCGCGGGTCTCGCGGATGACCGTGACCTTGATCTGCCCGGGGTAGGTCAGCTCGGCCTCGATCTTCTTGGCGATGTCGCGGGAGAGCCAGACCGCGTCCTCGTCGGAGAGCCTCTCGGACTCCACGATGACTCGCAGCTCCCGCCCCGCCTGGATGGCGAAGGCCTTCTGGACGCCCTTGAAGTCGCCGGCGATGCTCTCCAGCTTCTCGAGCCGCTTGAGGTAGCTCTCGAGGATCTCGCGCCGGGCGCCCGGGCGGGCCGCCGAGAGGGCATCCGCTGCGGTGACAAGCACCGCCTCCACGGTGCGCGGGTCCACGTCGCCGTGGTGGCACTCCATGGCGTGGATGACCTCCTCGGACTCGCCGTACTTGCGCAGCAGGTCGCGCCCGATGGAGAGGTGCGTGCCCTCCATCTCGCGGTCGACCGCCTTGCCGACGTCGTGCACCAGGCCGGCACGCTTCGCGACCCGGACGTTGACCCCCAGCTCGGCGGCCATGTGGGCCGCCAGCCACGCGACCTCTTTGGAGTGGGACAGCACGTTCTGCCCGTACGACGTGCGGTACTGCAGGCGTCCGAGCAGCTTCAGGATGTCCGGGTGGAAGTCCGGCTGGCCGAGCTCGATGGCGGCCGCCTCGCCGTCCCGGAAGATCTTCTCCTCCAGCTCCAGCCGAACCTTCCCGACGACCTCCTCGATGCGGCCGGGGTGGATGCGGCCGTCGAGCATCAGCCGCTCGAGGGACAGCCGCGCCACCTCGCGGCGGATCGGGTCGAAGCAGGAGAGCAGCACCGCACCCGGGGTGTCGTCCACGATCAGGTCGACGCCGGTGGCGGTTTCCAGGGCCCGGATGTTGCGGCCCTCACGGCCGATGATCCGCCCCTTCATCTCGTCGTTGGGGAGGTCCACCACCGAGACCGTGCTTTCCACCACGTGGTCCGCCGCGATCCTCTGGATGGCGAGGGAGATCACGCGTCGGGCGCGGTTGGTGGCTTCCTGGTTGGCCTCCTCCTCGAGACGGCGGATGACCTTGGCGGCGTCCATGCGCGCCTCGTTCTCCATGGCGCGCATCAACTCGCCCTTGGCCTGCTCGGAGGTGAGGCGCGCGATGCGCTCGAGCTGGGCCCGCTGCTCGGCGCTGGCCACCGCCAGGGCATCCTCCTGCATGGCGAGGGCGGTCTCGCGATCCTCCAGCTGCTTCTTGCTCTGCTCCAGCTCCTTCTCGTGAGTCTCGACGCCGCGGGTTCGCTCGTCCAAAGCGCCTTCGCGCTGGTCGAGGCGCCGCTCCAGCGTCAGCAACTCCTGGCGGTGCTCGTGGGTCTCGCGCTCGAACTCGGTCCGGGCAGCGAGGAGCTTCTCCCTCGCCTCGATGGAGGCGTCCCTGAGACGCTGCTCGCCCTCCTGCTGGGCCGCCGCGAGCACCCTCCGGCCTTCCTGCTCGGCCTCGGCCTGTGCCTTTGCCGCCGAAGCCTTGGCCCGACGGCCGTACACGAGGATGAGTGTAAGTGCAACAATTGCAGCTACTACCGCACTGGCGACGATGACAACGCCGCTCATGAGTCCCCCCTTTCAACGAACCTGGGCGCGCGTACGCACCTGGGGGTGGAGGGAGGAGGGAAAAGGGCCCCCGCACTCGGCCGTGTGAGCAACCCTATTTGAACCTGCTAACCACAGGTTGGGGTTCTGCCCGGCTCCCGTCACTCGCCGTGAGGCTGGATCGAGGAGTCGGGACGCCGAACCCGTCAAATAGGTGTTGGTTCAAGAATAGTTTCGCTCATCACCAACCGCGCAGGGGCCCCCT
Organism: Thermoanaerobaculaceae bacterium; assembly: GCA_022865555.1. GTDB lineage: Bacteria > Acidobacteriota > Thermoanaerobaculia > Thermoanaerobaculales > Thermoanaerobaculaceae > RBG-13-68-16. The sequence continues at coordinate 1,881 of JALHTD010000495.1, forward strand.
TTTCATTCATTCCGCGGCCCTCCTTCAGGAGGGCGTCAGAACCTCATCCAACCGCGCTATCAACCCTTCCACCCGTCGTCGTATCTGTTCTGTTCGCGTCCCAGGTTCTGTTTCCTGCTCCTTGAACAGCTCGTCCGCTATGTTAAGCGCCGTCAGCACCGCGAGCTTGGACGTGTCCACGTGCTGCGAGACCTCGGCCAGCTCGCGCATCCGCCGGTCCACGTAGCGGGCGAGCTCTTCCACCCGCTCGGTCGTTTCCGTGGCGCGCAGCTCGAACCTGCGCCCGAAGATCTCCACCGTCGTGTGACTGCTCACGGTCAGCGCACCTCTCCTGATTTGGAGTATACACCCCCGGTCAAACCGTCATAGACCCTGCAAGAACCTTTGTTTTTCGGGCTTCCCGAGGATCAGCCGGTGGGCGGTTTCCCCGGCTTTTCCAGCAACATCTGGACCCGTCCCTCGAGCCTGGCGCCCTCGACGACATGAAGCGCGGGAGCGGTGACGTCGCCCTTGACGACGGCGCTCGCCAGCAGCTCGACGAGCTCGCCGCCGGTGACGTTGCCCGTCACGGTGCCCGCCACCCGCACCACGGTCGCGTGTACGTCGGCTTCAACCTGGGCGCCTTCAAGGATTTCCAGAGGGGCCTGGAGACGAACCGTGCCCTTCAGGAAGCCCTCGACCCTGACGGCGCGGTTGCCCGAGATGTGCCCTTCGACGCGCGTCTCGCGGGCGATCACCGTGCCGGTCGCTGCCTGCCGAACATCGAGCCTGTCGCCGCCGCCTTTGGCCAAGGGAGCCTCCGATCTCGAGGAGGTGAGTGGAGCGGGCAACGGGATTTGAACCCGCGACTTTCAGCTTGGGAAGCTGACACTCTACCAGCTGAGTTATGCCCGCTCACGCCCGTTTTCGGGCACGCGAAACTTAGCCTCCCCCACCCCGGCTGTCAAGCTGGCCTTGCGTTTCCAGGCCCGGAAACCCTACGATGCTGGTGCCTTGGAGGGAACGATGAAGCTGCCAGCGATCGGCGCCGTGCTCCTGTTGCTTGCTTCCTTCGCGGCCGCCGCAGAGAAGACCGAGGTCCTCGAGAAGTCCTTTCCGAGCCAGCCGGGCAAGGTCGTGCTGGTGGACGTTGGTGCCCTGGACGTCTATGTCCGCGCCTCCGACATCCCTGACATCAGGCTCAAGGTCGAGCTGGTCGCCGCCGCCCTTTCGGAGAAGCAGGCAAAAGCGTGGATCGAGGCCCACTGGCCGACCATCGACGACAAGGAGGGCGAGCTCCGCATCACGGCACCCGACCCGGGCGGGGTCAGCCTCTTCAAGGGTGTGCTGGGGACCAAGGCGCGTGTCGAGTTGACGCTGCCCCTCAACGTTCGTCCGGACCTCTCCACCTCCTCGGGCACCCTGCGCGCGGAAGGCGAGTTCCCCGAGGCGAAGCCGATGCGCCTGCGCTCCGCATCGGGGGACATCGAGTTCGTGGGTTGGGTCCCGCGACTGGAGGCTCGCTCCGTGTCCGGCAGCATCCAGCTGCAGGCCAGCAGGGCGATCGACAGCCTGCTGGGTCGCTCCGCCAGCGGCTCGATCGAGCTCACCGGCGGGGCGCGCACGGCCAACTGCGACAACGCCAGCGGTGCGGTCCAGCTCACGGGGATGCTCGGCCCGGTCGTCGTGAACACGACCTCGGGGGACGTGGTGGCCCGCTTCGACGCGCTTCCCTCCGGCGACGAAGCCCACATCACGACCACTTCCGGGAAGGTCCGCGTCACGCTCCCGCCTGGGAGGGCACCGGGAGGCGTGCTTTCGAGCACCAAGGGCGAGATCCGCTCCTTGTACCCGGGGAAGACCGACCCCGACGCAATCAAGCTCGACCTTTCCGGGAAGGATCCCAAGATCTTCGTCACGACCAGCTCGGGAAAGATCGAGCTGCTCTGACCTCGGTGACACGAAGAACGTGTGGGGCCGGCGCTCCGCGCCGGCTCTCCTGTTGATGGCCCAATGCTTTGAACCATGGGCCCGGGAAGCCTGAGGCTTTACCCGACCGGGGGCCCGTGATAGACTCCGCGCCCGGTGGTGGGGCCGTAGCTCAGCTGGGAGAGCGCCAGAATCGCACTCTGGAGGCCGCGCGTTCGATCCGCGTCGGCTCCACCAATTCGAATCAAACACGAACGGGCCGCCACGTGCGGCCCAAACCCCTCAAAAAACCCCGTTTGTATCCCGCTTGTATCCCCAAGGTGGCCGGCGCCCGTGAGCGCCCCCTACAACCCCGCTGGGCGCCTGGCGGGGAAAATTACGGGCGGCCGATGCCACCGCGCTTGTACCGCGGCCCTTTTGGCAGCCCCGTATTGGACCAAAGGCCAATTGACTCCCTTTTGACGACCCCGCTAGAATCGTTAAATCTTCAATCCAAGGGAGGGGTAAGATGAGATCGTTCACCGCTTTTGCAGTGGCAGTCCTCGCCGTGTTCGCCGTCGCCGGGTGGGCTGTCGCACAGGCGCCACCGCCGGCCGCCGCGCCACCCGCGGCAGCACCCGCCGCGCCACCCGCGGTAGCACCCGCCGCGCCACCCGCGGCAGCACCAGCTGCGCCACCCGCCGCGGCACCTGCTGCGGCACCCGTCGCGGCCCTCGCTCAGGGCTTACCGACGACGCAGCCGAAGTTCCTCCACATCGTCCGCGAGCAGGTGAAGGTTGGCCGCTCCGCCGACCACTCGAAGTGGGAAGCAGGATGGCCGGCGGCGTACGAGAAGGCGAAGGACCCCGGAAGCTACATCGCTCTCGTGTCCGTGACGGGGCCGTCGGAGGCCTTGTATGTCATGCCGTTCGCTTCCCAGGCCGCGTTCGGCGAGATGACGGCCAAGGAAACGGCCGACCCGGTCCTGACCGAAGAGCTCGACAGGCTCGCGCGGGGCGACGCAGAGTTCGTGAGCGACACGACCGCGATCCAGGCCGTCGGCCGGCCGGAGCTCAGCCACGGCGAGTACCCCGACCTCGCGATGATGCGCTTCTGGGAGATCACCACCTTCCGCGTGAAGCCCGGACACGGCGAGGACTTCGCGGCCGCAGTGAAGACGTATGCCGCCGCGGCGGGGCGCTCTGCGTCGAGCAACCGCTGGCGCACCTACGAGGTAGTGGCCGGTGCCCCCGACGGGACCTACCTCATGTTCTCGACCGTGGTGTCCTTCGCCGAATTCGACAAGGCGATGACGGACGGCGAGGCCACCTGGAAGGGCCTCACGTTCGAGGAGCGCAGCATGCTGCAGAAGTTCTTCGCCGAAGGGATCCTCAGCAGCACGACGAACCGCTACCGCCTCGACCCCGTGCAGAGCTACGTGCCCGCCGAGACGCGGCAGAAAGACCCGGCGTTCTGGATGCCGAAGAGTCCGGAGAAGAAGCCCTGACGTCGCCGTGACCGCGTGGGACGCGCCGGCTCGCCCGGCGCGTCCCGGCGGAGCTTCCTGTCCGCACGCACCGCGATCGTCCCCGGCAGGATCCTGTTTGTGACTGTCGAGACGCTCGATATCCTGGGCGGGGTGAGAAAGAGATTCCCTCCCTGCCAGGCAGGGATTGGCGAGAGCGAAGTGGTAGTTAAAGGTGAAGGCCGAGGCGTTGCATTGCGCGCCGCCCGGTCATGGACACGAGCCATCACCCCGGGACGAAAGGAGAGCAGCGATGCAACGCAAGGGCAGCGCGATCTGGAACGGCGACCTGAAGAACGGCAAGGGAACGCTCTCAGCCGACAGTGGAGTGCTCAAAGGAACGCAGTACAGCTTCTCGACCCGTTTCGAGAACGGCATCGGTACCAACCCGGAGGAGCTGATCGCCGCGGCCCACGCCGGCTGCTTCTCGATGGCGCTCTCCGGCCAACTGGGGGAGGCCAAGCTGACGCCAACGAGCGTTCACACGACCGCCACCGTCACCCTCGAGAAGACCGAGGCTGGCTTCACCGTGACCAGGGTCCACCTCGACGTCGTCGCCAAGGTGCCGGGCGCCTCTCAGGCGTCGTTTGACAAGGCCGCCGCCGACGCCAAGACGGGCTGCCCGATATCACGCCTGCTCAAGGCCGAGATCACGATGACGGCAAAGCTGGAGGCGTAGGCTGGCCGGGGTGCCGGGTCCGTCGAAGTTGGCAGGTCAGCGCCCGGCCTTCCCGGAAGCGCCCTCGTTGCCCCGTCCAGCTCTGGTGTCCGGCGGTGCGGCCCCCTCGGGCGGGTAGCGCACGAGCGTCCCGCGGATGATGTCTCCGTGCTCCAGGTGACGAAACTCGTACCGGTAGGTGTGGTGCCCGCCGCGCTCGACGAGGCGCTTCCCAACGG
>JALHTD010000045.1 GCA_022865555.1 Thermoanaerobaculaceae bacterium
CGGAGGAGGACTGGCGCGCCATCCAGGAGACGCTGTACCTGTCGGCAATCCCGGGGATGAGGGAGTCGATCATCGAGGGCCTGAAGACGCCGATCAAGGAGTGCTCTGAGGACGTCTCCTGGTGAAATGGCGGCTGGTCTACACCAGGCAGGCTCAGAAAGACGCGAAGAAGCTGTCCGCCGCCGGCCTGCGTCCCAAGGCTCAGAAACTCCTGGACCTGCTCGCTGAGAATCCTTTCAAGACCCCCCCACGCTTCGAGAAGCTCCTGGGTGACATGACAGGGGCGTACTCGCGCCGTATCAACATCCAACACCGGCTGGTGTACCAGGTCATCGAAGAGAAGAAGGTCATCAAGATCATCCGCATGTGGACCCACTACGAGTAGCAGTCCTAATCTGTGCTTGACTCGCCTGCCGACTCCATTTTTTGACGATCTCACAAGCCTGCTGCAGCACGGCCCCCGCCCGGATTCCTCGCTTCGCTGGGAATGACATCATCATTGTCTCGTCGCTGTGGGGCACGCGCTCCGCGCGTGCTTGTCTCGTGTGTGTGGGGCGCGCATGCCATGCGCGCTCGTCTCGGAGACTGGAACAACAGCCGGCGCGGGCCACCGGCCCCACATTTCGATCTCACGCCAGCGAACCTCAGGGGTTCAGGCGCCAGATCGCGGCGTTGAGCGCGGTGGCGAAGCTGACCCAGGCGAGGTAGGGGACGAGCAGCAGCGCCGAGATGCGCTCGAGACGCCACCACCAGACGATGAGCGCGAGGATCGTGGCCCAGAGGATCACGATCGCGACGAGCGCGGCGCCGGGGGCCTTGAGGCCGAAGAAGAGGACCGGCCACTCGGCGTTCATGGCGAGCTGCGCTCCGAAGAGGGCGAGCGAGCGCCGGCCGGCGGAGGCCTGCCGGTGGTGGATCCAGACGCGCGCGGCGGCGATGCCCATGAGCACGTACAGGGCCGTCCACACCGGGCCGAAGAGCCAACCCGGGGGCGTCCACGCGGGCTTTGCGAGCGTGGCGTACCAGGTGGGGATCGCGGGCGCGGTCGCGAGCCCTCCGAGCACGCCGGCGAGCTCGCTGAGGGCGATCCAGAAGAGGTAGGCGCCGAGCCGTCTCATGAGTGAGGCGCGCAACGCCGCGGTTTCGTGCGCGGGCAGGTCACGGCAGGAGCCAGCGTGCGTAGGCATGGCCCGCGGCCGCGGTGACACCCGTGACGAACGCGCCCCAGGCGAGGTCGGCGAGTGTCACGGAGAGCGGCCAGCGTGCGAGCGTCGCGAGGTTGGTGAGGTCGTAGGTCGCGTACGCGACGAGGCCGAAAACCGCGCCGAGCGCCGCGACGGTGAGGACGGGCGAGCTCTGGTGCGGCAGGACGACCAGAATGAGGAGCCCCGCGATGTAGATGACGTAGAACGCGATGGCGGCGCCCCAGCGCACGTTGGGCGCGAGCAGGTGGCCGAGCTCGCGGCGGTACATGTCTTTCGCGATCAGCCCGAGCCACACGGCGTCGATCGCGAGGAACGTCACGAGCGTGAGGAGGTAGACGGGGAGAAGCTTCAGGGCGTTCATGGCGCCGGGATGGTACCACGGCAGTGGGCGTGAGAACTTCGATCGACTTTGGCCCGTGGACCTCAGGTGTGGTGGGATTCTTCGTGGCGCCGCAGGCGCCACTCAGAATGACGGTTGTTCCGTCGTTTCGAGCAAAGCGAGGACTGCTGCGCCTAGCCCGGGATCTTGCCGAGCAGGAGCGCCAGAGGATCGCGTCCCAGCACGCCGTAGAACGCCACAGTGCCGATGACCCCATGCGCGATCCCGAGCGCCCACAGGTTCGGCCAGCGCCGGTACATGAGGACCCAGAACGCCCCGGCCGGGAGGGTGAGCGCGACGACCGGCAGGTCGGGGGCGTGCGAGGCAGCGAACAGCACCGCCGAAAGGAAAACCACTGCCCACCCCGGCAGGAATGCGGCGAGGTTTCGGGCCAGCATGGCGTTGAGGAGGAACTGCTGCGCAATCCCCCAGGCCGGGTAGAGCAGCAGGATGAGCCAGAACCCCCGCGGCGGCGGGAAGTGCCCGACCGCGAAACCGTACGCGACGGCGCAAGCCGTCAACGGAACCGTAACTGCGAGCGCGGCTTTCGCGGCGGCACCCAGGTTGTCCCGGCGCAGCCCCCAGGCGTGCAGGGCGCTGCGGTCGGTGTGCCAACGCCACGCCGCGTACCCGAGCCAGGTGCCGGCTGCCACGATCACGAAGACGGTCTTCGCGCGGAGGACGCTTTCGAACAGGAAGTTCCCTGCGCCGCACCCGATCACCAGCGCCAGCTCGACCGCGCGGCGCCCGCCGAGTCTTTCCATTCGAGTATCGTAGCCGGTCCGGCCCCGGAAGCGACGCACGGCCCCACAGGCTGAGGGCCGACCACGTCCGGCTGGCAGTGGTTGGGGCTATACTCGGGGCAAGAAACGCCTGCAAGGTCGCGTCTCCGGGGGGGAGAGCCGCACGTGTTCATTCCGCTCTACATACTGATTCCCGTGCTGGTCCTGGCTGCGGTTGCGCTGGCCGAGCGCGTCCTCCTCCCCGGTGCACGCGTGGTCGTCCGCCGCAAGGTCAGGCGGTTGGTGGACGACCTCAACGACCGTCTGCGCCTCCGGCTCCAGCCGTTCAAGCTCACCAAGAAGAGGATCGTGGAAGAGATGTTGATGCACGACCCCGAGGTGGTGCAGGCGGCGAAGGAGTACCGCGCGGCGAACGACCTCAGCTGGGATGAGGTGACCAGCCTCGTTCGCGCCTACGCGCGGGAGATCGTGCCGCGCTTCAACGTCTACCTGTACTACC
>JALHTD010000496.1 GCA_022865555.1 Thermoanaerobaculaceae bacterium
CGAAAGGAGACGACATGCCGCTGTACGAACTCGGTGTCATCATCACCCCCAGCCTGGCCGACGAGGAGCGCGAGGCTTTCCTCGGCGAGCTGAAAGAACTGCTCGCCAAGGAGGGCGCGACGATCGTCAAGGAGGACGTCTGGGGCAAGCGCAACCTCGCCTACTCCATCAAGCACGAGCGTGAGGGCTTCTACGTGTTCTGGCAGTACGAGGGCCCCGGCACGGTCGTGAAGCCGCTGGAGTACAGGCTGCGCCTGTCCGACCAGGTGCTGCGCTACCTCAACCTGAACCTGGACCGCGAGATGCAGCGCGCCCGCAAGATGGAGAAGGTGCGCGCGGAGCAGAAGGCCGCCAAGCGCGAAAAGAAGGGGCAGCGCGCCGAGGCGTCCGCCGCGGCGGCCGTCGCGGAGGTGTGAGATGGGGAAGAAAAAGTACTTCGTCAAGCGCAAGAAGGCTTGCAAGTTCACCGCCGAAGGGATCGAGTACATCGACTACAAGGACCTTGACCTGATCCGGCAGTACGTCCCGGTTTCGGGCAAGATCCTTCCGCGGCGCGTGTCCGGCACGAACCCGATCTACCAGCGCAAGCTGACCCGGGCGATCAAGCGCGCGCGGCTGATGGCGCTGCTTCCTTTCCTGGGGGATTGAGGTAACGCCTTTGATGGCGTCCGGTCAGGCTCCCCCTTCACCGCCATCCCTGCGTCTGTTCGGCCCTGGGATGGCGGGTTTGTTTTCACTGCTGGTGTTCGCCAGCCTCCCTCTGCTGCCGATCCTCGGGGTGTTCCTCGCGTTGCTGGCGCCCCTCCCGCTGGTTCACGTGGTGGCCGGCGGCCGGACCTCGTTCGTGGCATGGGGGTGGGTCGCAGTCGGGCTGGTGAGTGCCGTGTTCCTCTTCCGCGCGCCGTGGCTGGTCGCGCTGTGCGTGGGTTACCTGCTCGTCGCGGTCTGGCCCGCGGTCTCGGTCGAGACCTGGCTGCGGCGGCAGTGGAGTACGGGGCGCTGGGCCGCGATCGTGGCGCTGGTGGCGCTGGGCGTGGTTTCGGTGGTGGTGACCGCTGCGCTGTGGCCGACGATGCCGGGCGAGGGGCTGGTCCAGCTCTTCGCCCGCCTGATGGCGGGCGCGAGCCAACTCGTGAAGGCGCTGGGGGAGGGGGCGGGCGGCGAAGAGCTCATGGCCCGTGCGATGCAAGTGGTGGCCTACCTGACGCCGTCCATGGCGGCGATGTACGTGCTGAGCGGCGCACTCTGGCTGCGTCCCCGGCTGCCGCTGCTGGGGCTGCCTCGGGGTAGCGAGCCTTTCCCCCTCTACACCTCGGAGGAGTGGCTGCCGGTGGGCTTCGTGGTCGGGGGGCTCGGCTGGGTGTTCGCACCCGAGCCGTACAAGTGGCTGGCTGCAAACCTCTTGGTGACGGTCCTCGGGTTGTATTTCGTGCATGGGCTGGCTATCATCCTTTTCTACCTCGGGCGCCGGTTCGGCATGAACCGGTGGGTGCGGCTGGGCGTCGTGGTGCTCGCCCTGCAGATTCCGGTGGCGCTGGTCTTCGCGGCCCTCGGTCTCGCCGACACCTTCTTCGGCCTGCGCCGCGGGGGAGCGTACGACGGAGGACGTGAAGCATGAAGGTGATTCTCAACGAGCACGTGGAGCAACTCGGCGAGCGGGGCGCGACCATCGAGGTCAAGCCAGGCTTCGCCAGGAATTACCTGTTTCCCCAGGGCCTCGCCTACCAGCCCACCACCGCCAACCTGGCGCGCTTCAAGCAGGAGCAGAAGCGGTGGGAGGTCAAGGAGGCGGAGGAGAAGGTCGACGCCGAGGCGCAGGCTACCCACCTCACCGGGATCGAGCTGACGTTCAAGCGGCGGGCCGGCGAGGGCGACGCCCTCTACGGCTCCGTGACCGCATCCGACATCGCCGAGGCTCTGCACGAGCGCGGGATCAAGATCGACCGCCGGCGGATCGAGCTTGGCCAGCACATCAAGCGCCTGGGCACCTTCACCGCTGAGATCCACCTCCACCGCGAGGTACGCGTGCCACTGACCCTGCACGTCGCGCCCGAGGCAGGGGAGATCGGGGCGTAAACACCCGTGAGCGACGGCCACGCCCCCAGGGGTGCGGTGGACCGCTCCAAGCAGGGGTGGCTCGTGCGGCTGATGCGCGGCGTGGTCCGCGGACTCTTCGGGGTCGACCTTGATCAGGTCGAGGCCGAGGTCGATCGGGGACGGGCGGCGCTCAGCCGCGAAACGGTCGCCCGCGAAGAACTCCAGCGGCACCTCGAGAAGCGCCTGGACGAGACCTCGGCCGTGCTCGAGGATGTGCGCGGCGCCTACCTCGCGACCCGGTCGGAGTTCGAGCAGGTGCGCGACAAGGCCGTCCCCGAGCTGACCGCGCGCCTTTACCAACTGGGCGAGGACGGGGCTGCCGTACGGCCTGGCGGCGGGCCGCCGCCTGACGCGCGCCTCGCCGACCTCGACGTGACGTTGACCCTGCTCAAGAAGACGTCGGCCGCCCTGCAGGAAGAGCTCGAGTCTCTGCGCGACGGACGGGTTCCGCGCGTCGAGGGCGACCTTCTGCACATGCAGCATGCGGTCGAGGCGGTGCAGACCCTGGGCGAGGAGCTTCGCGACCAGCGTCTGCCGGCGCTCTCGGCCCGGACCGACGTGCTGGTCGAGCGGCTGCACGAGGAGCTCTCGGCGCTCGGTGGCCTGGTGGACCGGCTGGCCCAGGGTGAGCCTTTGCGAGTGGCCGTCGAGCCTGACGTCGAGGCCAAAGTCCCGGCCGCAATCGCCGCCGCCTCGACACGATTTGTCGACAGCTTCCGCGGAGAGCGAGCCGAGATCCTCGGGCGTGTTTCCGAGTACGTTCCCCTGCTCAAAAGCGCGGCCCCGGTGCTGGAGATCGGGTGCGGCCGCGGGGAGCTTCTCGAGGCACTGCGCGAGGCAGGAGTCGAGGTTCGCGGCGTGGACAACGACCCCGCCATGGTGGCGGCGTGCCGGCGGCTTGGCCTCGCCGCCGATGAGGGCGACGCTCTCGAGACGCTGCGCAAGCTGAAACCCGGGAGCTTGGGCGGCGTGACGGCCATCCACGTTCTCGAGCACCTCCCGGCGGCCACCTGGATGTCGGTCGTGGAGGCCGCCGCGGTGGCGCTGCGTCCCGGCGGCGTGCTGCTCGTCGAGTGCCCGAACCCGGATTCGCTGCGCGTCGGCGCGGGGCTCTTCTGGGTGGATCCCACCCATCGGGCGCCGGTGCACCCGCAGGCGCTGGCATTCGCGATGCGGGCGCTCGGGCTCGAGGTTGTCGAGACGCGACTGCTGCACCCGTTTCCGGCTGAGCAGGCGCTTGCCAACCCCTCCCAGCCCGAGCCCGTGCGCGAGCTCGCCGGGCGCCTGGACGCCTGGCTCTCCGGTCCCCGCGACTTCCTGGTGGTCGCCCGCAAACCCTAGGTTCTTGTTTTCCGCTGCCGTGGAGGTTTTCTTTTGTCCCTCGGGTGCGCGGCCGCTCGGTGCTTGCTCGCCCCCGCTCGCTGCGCGCCGAGATTCCTCCGGCAGCGACCCGGCAGCGCGTCTCGCCGCCGTGACCCTCGCGGTTCGGCCTTCGGCCGCCCGCGTCTCCCGGCGCCGATGCGCGCGCCGGGTCCCCGCAGCCTCCGGAGAGATGGCCGCTTCACCCGACGGGCGGATTGAATGCCCCCCCGCTCTTGCGAGCGCACCTCCGTTCAGCCTGTCATTCTGAGGCGCCTCGAAGAGGCGCCGAAGAATCCCATCGCACCTGAGAACGTCCTCAGAGCGGCGGCTCGCCCTCGCGTGCCCTTCCGGGACCGCTCCCGCTCGCGTCGGCTGCACGGGCCTATACTCCGTTCGAGGACAATCGTGCAACTCATGGTGCTCACGGGACCACGTGACGCCCGGCGCGGGGACTCCGGCCCGATCC
>JALHTD010000497.1 GCA_022865555.1 Thermoanaerobaculaceae bacterium
ACCCAGGTGAAGTACTTCAGGTTGTGGACCGCCTTGCGCTCGGGGAACGTGAGCTCCCGCAGGTGGTCCACGGTCGTGCCGAGGAGCCGCCTCTCGAAGTCGACCTCCGCGTGGCGGTCGTCGTAGCGCCCCCGCTCGGCGGTCAGCTCAGCCAGGCGGGTGCGGTACAGATCGACGGAATCGGTGAAGCACGTGAGCACCACGTCGTCGGTGCCGAGCTCGTAGTGGCGGGCCGTCTTGATGCTCGCGAGCAGGTTGCAGATCGACGAGAAGCCGAGAAGGGGTAGCTGCGCCACGGTGCTCTCGGGCACCCCGCGCCGGGTCAGCAGCGCATGGCCGGCGGGCTCGTTGAAAAGGCGCAGCAGGCGCACCGTCGCCTCGTCATCGATGGCGGTCACGAGGTCGGTGGTGCGGACGTTGTGGATCCAGGGGACGTGCTTGTCGCCGATCCCCTCGATGCGATGCGCGCCGAACCCGGCCGAGAGCAGCGTGGGGCACTGGAGAGCCTCGGCAGCCGTGATCGTGCAGCCCGGGAAGGCGTCCTTCAGGTGGTCGCCCGCGGCCAGCGTTCCCGCGGAGCCGGTGGCGCCTACCCACGCGGCGAGACGGCCCCGCGGCCCGGCGAGGGCGCGGAAGACCTCCTCGGCAGCGGGCCCCGTCACCGCCCAGTGCCAGAGGTAGTTCCCGAACTCGTCGAACTGGTTGAATATCACCGCATCGGGCTGGGTCTTCCGGATCTCCCAGCAGGCGTCGAAGATCTCCTTGACGTTGGACTCGCTCCCCGGGGTGGCGATGATCTCGGCGCCCACGGACGCCAGCCACTCGAAGCGCTCCCGGCTCATCCCCTCGGGCAGGATCGCCACCGCTTTGCAGCCAAGGAGAGCCGAGTCGAACGCCCCACCGCGGCAGTAGTTGCCGGTCGAGGGCCAGACGGCCTTCTGGGTCGTCGGGTCGAACTCGCCGCTCACCAGGCGTGGCACCAGGCAGCCGAAGGCGGCACCGACCTTGTGCGCACCGGTGGGGAAGTGCTTGCCGACCAAGCCCACGATCCTCGCCGGCACGCCCGAGAGCTCCGGCGGGATCTCGAGGGCGTTGACGGGCCCGAAGCCGCCGGTTGCCGGATCGTTGTGCCAGGTGATGCGGAAGAGGTTGCGCGGGTCCACGGCCTGCATGTCCACGCTCGGCAGAGTGCGCCGGATCGCGGGGTCCACCCGCGAAGGGTCTCGCAGCTCGGAAAAGGTGGGGATCACGATGCCGCGCTGCCGGCACCGCTCCGCAGCGTTGGCCCGACTCTTGTCTCTCGTAGGGTCGCTCACGTCGCCGCTCCGGGGGGCATTGTATCGGTTTTGACCGCGCCCCGCTTACGGCTTCTCAGCTGGTGGGCCTGTCGCGCAGTGACAACGATGCCGGTGGCACTGTGCTACTCTCGGCTTCGGGGGGCAGCATGAGAGCGGCGAGCCCGTTCTTCCTCACCGACGCCCAGCTCGCTTCCGAGATCGCCAGGTGCGAGTACTGCGCCGAGAAGCCGTGCCGCGAGGCGTGCCCGGCGGACTGCTCCCCCGCCGACTTCATCATGGCCGCAAAGGTGGGCACGCCCTCCGACCTCCGGCGGGCCGCCGCCATGATCATGGCGGCCAACCCTCTTGGAGGCGTGTGCGGCGTGGTCTGTCCCGACACCCACTGCATGCGCGCCTGCGCGCGGGCCACCTTCGACGCCCCGATCAACATCCCCGCCGTTCAAGCCACGATCATCGCGAAGGCCCGCGAGCTGGGCGTGATGCCGGAGCTCGAGAAGCCCGAGGGGAACGGCAGGCGCGTGGCCGTCGTGGGGGCGGGGCCCGCCGGGTGCGGGGCGGCGGCGGTGCTTGCGCAGGAGGGGCACCGCGTGGACATCCTCGAGGCCGGAC
>JALHTD010000498.1 GCA_022865555.1 Thermoanaerobaculaceae bacterium
ATCGGGCCCCACGTGCACCCCGAGGGCATCCGGATGTACACGGGCATCAAGTACCACGCGATCACGCACGCCAAGCTGCACGACAAGTGGGTCTACGATCCGGACGCGGCCCGCGCGCGGGCCGGGCTGCACGCCTCCCACTTCCGGCCCGCCGGGAAGCCGGCGCCGCCCCGGCCGCGCAGCCCCGACGCCCGGACCTCCTCCACGACCAACTTCGGGTCGGCCTGTTCGAGCACCTTGAGCAACGACGAGTAGCCGCCGTTTTCGATGTAGGTGTAGATGCGGATGGGGTCGACCTTCTCGTTGCGCGACAGGATCGTGCGCGCCTGGTCCCGGTAGAATGGCAGGTCGTCCTGACGGGCCACCGGTTTGCCGGTCTGAGGGTCGACGAAGAGCAGGTTCGCGAGCACCGTCCCTTTGGCCACAGCGTCGACGATCTCAGCCATCTGCTCGCGGCCGACCTTTGGGTAGAAGGCTCGCTGCGGCTCGACGAGCACAGAGGGCTCCGTCTGGCAGTAGCCGTGGCAGCCGGTGACCCGCAGCTTGACCCTCTCCGTGAGGCCGTGCGCCAGGAGCTCCCGCTTTGCAATGCGGATGAGGTCGTTGGCGCCGCTTGCCTGGCCGCAGGTGCCGGCCGAGATCACGATCACCGGGGTTGTGGGATCGCACCCCTCGCGGAGCCGCTCCCACAGACCCTTGAACTCGTTGAGAGATCGCAGTCTTTCCATCAGTGCACCCCTTTGCCCAGCAGTTGGGGGTCCGGTTTACACCCTTCGAGAATCGGTGCGCGCAGGCTCACAGGTTGATCCCCGTGAGGTCGAGCATGTGGTTGTGGCAGCCGTGCCGAGAGCATATCTGCACGATGCCGCCGCCACGCACGATCATCGGTACCATCGGTGCCCCGCACTCCACACATGGAGCGGCGCCGGAAAGCTCGGCGTGGCAGTGCGGGCAGAAGAAGTTGGCCACTTGACCCTCGGGGATCTCCTGCTCGGCCTCGATCTTGTACGAGCCGTAGAGTGAAGAGAGCAGCAGCCAGCCGTGATGGTCACCGAACGAGATGGTGACCTTGATCGACGGGTATCCGTCGATCGGGTAGTTCGGGTTCATGAGGCCGTGGTTGCAGCGGGCGCAGGAAACCTCGACCGGGAAAACCCGCTCATCGCTTCGCACGTCAACGTTGTCCAGTCCCGCGGTGGCCTTCTCAATAATGCGGGGGACCATCGCGGTTCCGACGTTCGCGAAATAGTGTCCGTCGGCGACAACGATGGGACCGAGGGCGCACCCCCCGAGGCAGTTCTGCGTCTCCAGGGTGAACTGTCCGTCGGCTGTCGTTTCGCCCGCCTCAATGCCGAGCTCTCGCTCCAGCTCCTGGGCGATCTTGGGGGCCCCGCGAACGTGACAGGCCGTGCCCACGCAGCAGGTGAGGAGGTGCTTGCCCCGCGGCTTGAGGGAAAACCAGCGATAGAAAGTGGCGACCCCGTAGATATCCACCAGGGACCGGCCGGTCCGATCGGCCACGGTGCGGAGAGCCTCCTCGGGGAGGTAGGAGTACTTCGCCTGGATGTCCTGCAGGATGGCGATCAGCTCGCCGCGCTCGCCGCTGTGTTTCTCGATGATCCTGGCGATTTCACTCATGTACACGCCCTCCGGGCTAGCAGTACCCCTCGCAATGCCACACGCCGCCGACCGGCCGCGGATAGGAGCAGCTCTCGCGCTTCTCACAGCTGCTGCAGAGGTCCTCGTATTTGCCGTTCGCGTCCGCGCTGGATTTGCGGGGAACCTTCGCAGTCCGGCGCGATGCCTCAGAACCCTGGCAGGGTTTTTCGGGTGGGCTCTTTCTTGTCGGTTTGGACCCGCTCGGGTTCATCATCGTCTTGTGAAGCAAAGAACATGCCATATTGTAGCGACTCGTTCGCAGAATCCTCGGTGCTAGGATGGTGACCGGGAAAGCACCTACGGGAGCGCTGCGGACAGCCCCGACCGCCCTTCCACGGACGGCTCGCGTGCGGTCCTGAGAGCCAGCTCGTGCCCTGAGGAATTTCTCCGCAGCGAGGAATTTCTCCCCATATTCGGTGTGCTTCAGGACGCTTCGGCGTCGGACACCTTGAGCTTCTCGCGCAGCGTCTTGCGGTCGATACCGAGGATTCTGGCCGCCCGCGTGCGGTTGCCCCCGCAACTCGCGAGCACGTTGCGAACGTACTCTCGCTCGACTTCCGCAAGCGTCCGGTCGAAACCGCTCTTGTGGAGGGCCGAGAAGCGCATCAGGGAAGGCAGGTCGGCGACCTCGACCACGTCGCTGTCGCTCATGAGCACGAGGCGCTGGATCACATTCTCCAGTTCCCGCACGTTGCCGGGCCAGTAGTAGTCGCGCAGTGCGCGGAGCGCTTGGTCGGTGAACTGGGGCCCGGGCTTTCCGAGTTCGTGTGCGAACCTCCGGGCGAAGTGATCCACGAGCAGGAGGATGTCGTTCCCTCGTTCCCGCAGGGGGGGGATGTTGATGGTGATCACGTGGAGCCGGTAGAAGAGGTCCTCCCGGAGGGTTCCTTTCTCCACCAGGCTCTCTGGGTCCCGGTTGGTCGCCGCGAGGACGCGGGTGTCGACCTTGCGCGAGCGGGTGGCGCCGACCATGCAGATCTCTTTATCCTGCAAGACACGCAGCAGCCGAACCTGCATTGCCGGGCTGGTCTCGCTGATCTCGTCGAGGAAGATCGTTCCGCCGTCGGCAGTCTGGAAAAACCCGGCGCGGGACTCGGTGGCGCCCGTGAACGCTCCCTTCACGTAGCCGAAGAGCTCGCTTTCGAGGAGGGTTTCGGGGATCGCCCCGCAGTTCACGGCAACGAAAGGGGCGGATGCCCGCTGGCTGCCGTAGTGGATTGCCCGTGCGACCAACTCCTTGCCGGTACCGCTTTCGCCCGAGATCAGCACGGTAGCTGAGGTCGAGGCGGCCTTGAGGATGGCGCGAAAAATGGCGCGCATCCCCTCCGACTCGCCGATGAGCCCGTAAGAACCGCGGGAACTGGCCGCGGAGTGAGCGCGCGCGGTGCGACGCACGTGGAGCCTCTCGAGTGCCTGCCGAGCCGCTTCAAGGAACTTGTCGCGCTCGATTGGGAGGGAAAGGTAGTTCTCGGCGCCGGCCTTGACCGCCTCGACAGCGCCGCCCACCGTTGGGCTGAGCGTGATCATGATCGCCACTGTGTCCCGCAAGTTCTCCCGCACATGCCTGATCAGGTGCAGGCCATTGGTGTGGGGAGGCTCGTGGTTGGCGACCATCAGGTCAACGGGGAGCGACTCGAGGAGCCTGAGGGCCTCGGGCACCGTGCTCGCGGTGAAGACGCGGAAACCCTGCGAGGCGAGCGCCCCCTCCAGTGGCTCCCGCACTTCGGGAGTGCGATCCACGATGAGAACGCTCTCCTTTTCGCCGGCGCGCGTCATCCCTACCCCCCGAGGGAGGATACTACGGGGCCGGGACTCCAAACACCCACACGACGACTTCAGGTGCGATGTCTCGGCTGCAGTTTCGTGAGGCCAGGGGAAGCTCCGGCATAATGCCCTGCTTGGAGGCGCCGATGGCACTCTTTCCGCCGGAGGTGAGGCACGAGTTGCCCGGTTGGGGGTTGTTCTGGGCCGATCTCGAGTTGCAGGCCGGCTCGGGGGCCGCTCTGGCTTCGCTGCGCGCCGAAGTGCGCGCTCGCGCCCGGGCGAGCCACACGCTGGAGGCGCTCTCCGCCCACCCCACGGCAGCTGCCGTGCGGAAGCTCTTCCGGCAGGCCGGGTGCGACCCGACCCGCCACCGCCCCTCTTCGGAGGCTCTGCTGCGACGGGTCCTCAAGGGGGAGGAGCTTCCCGCAATCCACCCGCTGGTGGACCTCAACAACTGCCTCTCCGTGGAGCTGGTCGTGCCGGGGTGCGTGATGGCGCTCGGCTCGGCCACGCCGCCGTTCGTGCTCCGAGCCGGCCGTGAAGGGGAGGCCATGCTGTCGATGCGCGGGCAGTACGAGCTGCACGGCAAGCCGCTGCTCGCCGACCCGGAGGGCCCGTTCGGGACGCCGATCACGGACAGCGAGCGGGTGAAGGTGGGGGAGGGGACCCGGCGCGCCTGGCTCGTCGCCTACCTGCCCGCGGGCGTGCTGGACGCGGCGTGTGCCCGCGAGGCTCTCGACAGCCTGCTGGCGCAGGCCCCCGTGGCACGCGTGCTGGCGACCACGATCAGTGCGGACATCGGCTAGAGCCGTCCCGGGTCCTGACGTGTCCGGACCGTGCCCACGGCGGCGGCCGGTCCTGCGCGTCATTTACCCGACCTCGCAAGCGCCTGACGGAACGAGTTGCGGTGCCCCACGGCTTGATAGAATCACCCGATGCTCCGGCGCCCCACCGCACCGCCACACCCACCAGGCAGCGAGGGCGGCCGGGGTTTCCTCCGGATCCATCCCGAGACGACAAGGAGACAGCGATGAAAGCGAGCGGCCGCAGGTACGAGTGGTTTGGCATCGGCGACATCAACGGCTTCTTCGGCCTGATGTTCGACAACCTGACCGTGCTGTCGTTCCTGGCCGGAATCCTGGTGTTCGCGTTCAGCTTCCCCGCGGACATCGTGTACACGAGGATGTTCCCCGGCACGGCGTTCGGCGTCCTGTTCGGGGACCTGGTCTACACGTGGATGGCTTTCCGCCTCGCGAAGAGGACCGGCAACCCCAGGGTCACGGCCATGCCTCTCGGGCTCGACACACCCTCGACGATCGGCATCGCGCTCGTCGTCCTCGGCCCCGCCTTCGTGTCGCTCAAGGCGCAGGGGATGGAGCCACGCGAGGCTGCGATGATGACCTGGTACATCGGCATGGCCACGATGGTCATGATCGGCGTGATCAAGCTCGTGCTCTCATTTTGCGGCCGCTGGGTGCAGAAGATGGTTCCGCAGGCGGGCCTGCTCGGGCCGCTCGCCGGCATCGGCCTCACCCTGATCGGCTTCATCCCGCTGGTTGACATCTTCGGCCTGCCCCTGGTGGGCATGGTGTCGCTCGGTCTGATCCTCTACAACCTGGTGGCGAAGATCCGCCTGCCGAAGAACATCCCCGGCGTGCTGGCGGCCATCGTGATCGGCACCGCGCTCTACCACATCCTGGGACCCGCCGGGGTTGTGGGCGGAACGTACGCGGCGCCCGCCGGCGAGCTCCATTTCGGCTTCCCGCTGCCGACGCTCGGCTTCGTGAAGGGGTTCGTGGCGGCCCTCAAGTACCTGCCTCTGGCGGCACCGTTCGCGCTGCTGACCGTCGTGGGTGGGATCAACGTCACCGAGAGCGCGCGCGTCGCCGGCGACGACTTCAACACCCGCGACATCCTGCTCACGGAGGCGGTGGCGACGCTGGTGGCCGGGGTCTGCGGGGGCGTGGCGCAGTCCACACCGTACATCGGCCAGCCGGCCTACAAGGGGATGGGCTCGAGGGCGGGGTACACGCTGCTCACGGGACTCTTTGTGGGGCTCGGCGGGATCTTCGGCTACGTGGGGTACATCGTCGAGCTGATCCCGCGCGCGGTGCTGGCGCCGATCCTGATCTTCGTGGCTCTCGACATCATGGTGCAGGCTTTCCTGGCCTGCCCCGCACGGCACGCCCCCGCCGTGGCGTTCTCCTACTTCCCGAGCGTGGCGCGCCTGCTGGCGATCAAGTTCGGCGACTCCAGGTTCGTGCCCACCGACCGCTTCGCCCAGCTTCTGGCCGCGCCGGGCAAGGAGCTGCCCGAGGTGCTGGTCACCGTGGCGGTGGGCAACGGCTTCATCCTCACCGCCATGCTCTGGGGCGCCTTCCTGGCTGAGCTGATCGACAGGCGCCTGGCCCGCTCGGCGCTCTACCTGGGCATCCTGGGGGTGTTCACGTTCTTCGGGATCGTTCACTCGTCCTTGCCGGACGGGAGCATGTACCTGCCGTGGACGCTGGCGAACCCGCTCCAGCGAGCCATCCCGTACCAGTACGCCCTGGCGTACATGGTGTTCGCGGCGATGCTTCTGCTGCTGTCCCTGTCGAAGGAGAGCAAGGAGCCGCCGCCCGCCGAATTGGAGCACCCCGGCGTCGCCTCCTGAGACAGCGGCGGTTGCCGAAGCGTTCTTGGTCATCCGAACTGGGCGCTTGACGTCGACGCGAGCGGGCGGCTAGCGTGGGCACCCACGGCGATGGCACACGGCACCGATGCCCTCGAGCTCTTCCACCCCTTGATCCGGCAGTGGTTTGCGGAGCAGTTCGGCGAGCCCACCGAGGTTCAGCGCCTCACCTGGCCGCGCATCGCGGCCGGAGAGCACGTGCTGGTGACCGCGCCCACCGGCAGCGGCAAGACGCTGGCCGCGTTCCGGTGGGCGCTGAACCGGCTGCTCTCGGGCACGCTGCCGGGCGGCCAAGTTCGCGTGCTGTACGTCTCGCCTCTCCGGGCTCTGAACAACGACATCCGCCGCAACCTTCTCCGGCCTCTCGAGGAGCTGCGGGCGCGGTTCGAGGCCGCCGGGGAGCCGATGCCGGAGGTTCGCGTGCTCACCCGCTCGGGCGACACGCCGACCGGGGAGCGGGCGCGAATGGCCCGCCGCCCGCCCGAGATCCTGATCACGACACCCGAGAGCCTCAACATCCTGCTCACCTCGCGCCGCGGGCGCGCGATGCTCTCGGGGCTCGCCGCCGTGATCCTCGACGAGATCCACGCGGTGGTGGGCTCCAAGCGAGGGGCGCACCTCATGACTGCGGTCGAGCGGCTGGTTCGTTTCTCGGGCGAGTTCCAGCGCATCGCGCTCTCCGCCACTGTGCGGCCCCTCGACCGGGTCGCCGAGTGGGTCGGAGGGCTCGAAGTCCGCGGCGAGGGCGAGCGGGCATCGTACCTGCGGCGCAGGGTGGCGATCGTGGAATCGCGCGTCCCCAAGCGCTACGACCTCGAGGTGCGCTTCGGCGGCGACACCGCCGACGCGCCAGGCGTCGCTGCGGACGGTGTGTGGTCCTGGCTGGTTGCGGAGCTCAAGCGGCCGCTCGCGCGCAACCGCTCGACGCTCGTGTTCGCGAACAGCCGCCGCATGGTGGAAAAGGTGACCCGCCTGGTCAACGAGGAGCAGCCCGGCGAGCTGGTCTACTCGCACCACGGCTCGCTCTCCAGGGAGGTTCGGGCGGTGGTCGAGGAGCGCCTGAAGAAAGGCGAGCTCCGCGGCATCGTGGCCACGAGCTCCCTCGAGCTCGGCATCGACATCGGCGCCCTCGACGAGGTGGTGCTGGTGCAAACCCCACCGTCGCTCGCATCGGCCGTGCAGCGCATCGGGCGCGCCGGCCACGCGGTGGGGGAGACCAGCCGCGGCAGCTTCCTGCCGCTCTATCCCCGGGACCTGCTGACCGCCGCAGTGGTGGCGCGGGCGGTGCTCGAGGGCGAGATCGAGCCGGTGCGCCCCGTGGAGGGCGCGCTCGACGTGCTGGCCCAGGTGATCCTCTCGATGACCGCAGGCGAGACCTGGGCCGCGGACGAGCTCTTCGCGACGGTTCGAGGCTGCGATGCCTACCGCAACCTGCCGCGGCGCCATTTCGACCTCGTGCTCGAGATGCTGGCCGGAAGATACGCCGAGGTCCGCGTGCGGGAGCTGAAGCCGCTCGTCGCGATAGACCGCGTGGACGGCACGGTGCGCGCGCTCCCCGGCGCCGAGAGAGTGGTCTACCTTTCCGGCGGGACGATCCCCGACCGTGGGTACTTCCACCTGAGGGTCGCCGACTCCGGCGCCCTGCTCGGTGAGCTGGACGAGGAGTTCGTCTGGGAGCGGTCGGTGGGGGAGGCCTTCACCTTCGGGGTGCAGACCTGGCGGATCGAGCGCATCACCCACAACGACGTGCTCGTGCGCCCCGCCCACGCGCGGCAGGCGCTGGCACCGTTCTGGCGCGCCGACGAGCGCGACCGCGGGTTCGAGCTCTCCGAGAGGATCGGCCTGTTCCTCGAAGCGGCCGATGGAAACCTCCAGGACCCGGAGCTCGCGCCCCGGCTCGAGGCCGAGTACCGCCTGGGGGCGGAGGCCGCGCGTGCGCTGCTCCGCTACCTGGAGGCGCAGAGGTCGGCGACCGGCACGCTGCCGCACCGCCACCGCCTGGTCGTCGAGCGCGTGGCTGACCCTCAGGGCAAGGGTGAACGGACGCAGACGATCCTGCACACCTTCTGGGGCGGGCGGGTGAACCGGCCGTTCGCGATGGCGCTGCAGGCAGCCTGGCGGAAGAAATACGGCGAACCTCTCGAAGTGATCCACGACGACGACTGCGTGGTCGTCACCGCCCCTGGGCCGGTCGCGACCGACGAGCTGCTCGGCCTCGTGAGTGCCGATAGCCTCGAGGGCCTGCTGCGCGAGCAGCTGGAGAGCACGGGTTTTTTCGGCGCGCGCTTCCGCGCCGCCGCCGGCTGCGCGCTCCTCCTCCCCCGAGAGGGGTTCCGCCGTCGTACACCGCTCTGGCTCTCACGCCAGCGCGCCAACGAGCTTCTCGAGTCGGTGCGCCGGTTCGAGGACTTCCCGATCGTGCTCGAGGCCTGGCGCACCTGCCTGGCGGACGAGCTGGACCTCGACCACCTCAGGCTCGTGCTGGACGAGCTTCGCGACGGGCGCACCGAGGTCCGCGAGGTGACCACCGCCGCACCGTCGCCGTTCGCGGCCGGCGTGAGCTGGAAGCGCACCAACGAGCTCATGTACGAGGACGACACGCCCTCGGGGGGACGCTCGCGCCTGCGGCAGGACCTGCTGCG
>JALHTD010000499.1 GCA_022865555.1 Thermoanaerobaculaceae bacterium
CCTGCGCCCGACCATCAACGACGCAACCGATCCCACCCCTTCCCTTTCGGACGGCAGCTCGGGTGGGCTTTCGATCTCCAACATCGGCTCCGCGGGGAGCACGATCTCCTTCACGGTGACGATCGGCGGTGGGGGCGGGGGCACGACAACGGTGTTCTCGGACAACTTCGAGGGTACGTTCCCCGGTAACTGGCAGCTCTGGAGGAGCTCCAGCTCGGCAACCACCGAGTGGGGCAGGGTCACCTGCAAGAGCAACGGAGGCAGCGGGTCCGCCTGGTGCGCGGCGGGTGGCTTATCGCCCCAGTCCGCGTGCGGCCAGTACGTGGGGAACATGAACACCTGGATGATCTACGGTCCGTTCTCGCTCGCAGACGCAACCGAGGCGTCTGCCGAGTTCGACGCCTGGTACGACACCGAGGCCTACAACCAATCCGTCCCGGAGGGCGACCAGCTCGAGTGGTTCATCTCCACCGACGGAATGAACTTCTCCGGCTACTACACCTCGGGCAACAGCAACGGGTGGGCCCACAAGGTCTTCAACTTCAAGGACGTCACCAGCATCACAGCGGTCGGTAGCGCCAACGTCTGGTTCGCGTTCGTCTTCAAGTCCGACCCGTACGTCCAGGGCGGGGGCGCCTACGTGGACAACCTGGTCATCAAGAAGACCGTCGCGGGATCGTGCACCTACTCGATCTCGCCCACAACGCAGTCGTTCTCGAACGCAAGTGGGACCGGCACCGCAAGCGTGACCGCAGGAAGCGGGTGCTCGTGGACCGCGGCCAGCAACGTGAGCTGGATCTCGGTCACGAGCGGGGCAAGCGGCA
Organism: Thermoanaerobaculaceae bacterium; assembly: GCA_022865555.1. Taxonomy (GTDB): domain Bacteria; phylum Acidobacteriota; class Thermoanaerobaculia; order Thermoanaerobaculales; family Thermoanaerobaculaceae; genus RBG-13-68-16. Next base: position 825 of record JALHTD010000499.1, read on the forward strand.
GCGGAAACGGGACGGTCGGCTACTCGGTGCAGGCCAATGCGGGCGCCGCGCGCTCGGGCACCCTCACGATCGCGGGCCACACGTTGACGGTCAGCCAGGGAGGGGCGAGCTGCAGCTACTCGGTAAGCCCGACGAGCGGGACCTCGGCGGCGGGCGGCGGGACCGGGAGCTTCAACGTCACCGCGGGCGCGGGGTGCGCGTGGACGGCCAGCAGCGACTCGAGCTGGCTGCGGGTCACCGCCGGCGCCTCGGGAAGCGCCAACGGGACCGTCTCCTACAGCGTGGACGCCAACGGCGGCGCGGTGCGGGCCGGACACATCACCGTCCAGGGCCAGACGTTCACGCTCAACCAGTCCGGCACGAGCGTCAGCCTGCCTTACTCCCACTGGATCGCCGCCGCGAGCCACGTGGACGGGGCCGGCAGCTCCCACTGGCGCAGCGACGTCGCGGTGCTCAACCGCTCCGCTTCGCAGGCAACGGTCGAGTACCGCCTGTACACGCCCGCCGGGGTGAGGACCCAGCAGGTCGCGCTCGCGGGCAACGCACAGGACTTCCGCAAGGACATCGCGGACTGGCTCGGGTACACGACCGGCTCGGGACCGCTGGAGGTGCGGTCGAGCCAGGACGTCTTCGTCATGGGCAGGACCTACAACCAGGTGGACGCGACGCGCTCCTACGGCCAGAACTACGACGGGCAGGACCCGGGATCCAGCCTGCTCTCGGCCGGGCAGTCGGCGTGGCTGCCG
>JALHTD010000500.1 GCA_022865555.1 Thermoanaerobaculaceae bacterium
CGCGCGGCGGCTGGTGGCTCCGACCGGAGGGTCCGGGCGCGGGCTGCTCACCCTCGAGGCGGAGGCCCACGCCGGGGCGGAGCTCCTGTTCACCGTGCCGCCCCGCTGCTTCTCGCCGCCGCCCCGTGTGACCTCCGCCGTGGTGCGATTGCACCTGCACCCGCCGCCAGCGCCCCCGGCCACAGTCGAGAGGGCTCTGGAGCTCGCCTCGGCCGCGTTCACACACCGCCGGAAGAAGCTCGGCAACGCTCTTGCCTCTGTCGGATCACCGGTCGAGGTCGCTGCGGGGCTGACTGTCGCAGGAGCCGACGGCAACCTCCGGCCCCAGGATCTCTCGCTCGAGCTGTGGCTGGCCCTGGCGGAGGCTTTGCCCGGCAGGAGGGTTCCCTGATGGCCACGCGCCTGCTGGCCCTGGGTGGGCTCGGCGAGTTCGGGGCGAACTCGATGTTGATCGAGCCCGAGTCTGGCGGCCGCGTGCTGATCGACGCCGGCGCGGCCTTCTCCGACCTCGCGGCGTTCGGGGTCGGCTACGAGGTGCCGGACTTCGCGGCCCTGGGCGGGGACGGGCCTGAGGCCGTCATCTTCACCCACGCCCACGACGACCACGTCAAGGGTCTTGCGTTTCTGCGCGAGGCGTTCCCCAAGGTCGAGATCTTTGCCAGCCGCACGACCCTCGCCTGGGCCCGCCGGGCGCTCTCCAACGGCAAGCCCCTCGCCACCCGCGAGCTCAAGGGGGGGACGGATCAGCGGGCAGGCCAGTTCGCGGTCGAGGCGCTGCCGGTCTCCCACTCGATTCCCGGTACGGTGGTGCTGCGATTGGAGGGCGAGCCCGGCACCCTGGTCCTCGCGACCGACCTCCGGCTCGCCACCTCGGCGCTTGGCGAGACGACATCTGCAGACGCACTGGCGCGGTGGGGGGACGCCGGGGTGGGCGTGCTTCTCCTCGACGCTACCAACGCCCTGGTCGAGGCGGAGCCGCCGGCCGAGGAGCAGGTGGCGGCCGCCCTCGAGGAGCAGGTGCGGGACGCGCGGGGAGCGGTCATCGCGGTCTCCTTCGCCTCACACCTGGGGCGCTTCCGGCAGGTGGCAATGGCCGCGGCGCAGGCGGGACGGGTCGTCGTGCCGGTCGGACGCGGCCTCGTGGAGTCCCTCGAGGTGCAGGGCCAGCTGGGCGGTCTCAAGCTGCCGCCGGGTCTGGTGCGGCCGGCCCGAGAGCTGCCCAAGCTGCCGCGCGACCGGGTGGTGGTGGTGGCCACCGGCTCGCAGGGGGAGCCCGGGTCCGCGTTTTCCCGCCTCGCGGTGGATTTGCTCACGGGCCTGCGGCTGCGAGCGGGTGACACGGTGCTCCACGCGGCGCGCATCATCCCCGGCAACGAGCGCCGGCTGGCACAGCTCTTCGACCACTGCGTGCGGCGGGGGGCGCGGGTGGTCACGGCCGCCGAGGTCCCCATCCACGTCTCCGGGCACCCGCACCGAAGCGAGCTGGAGCGCCTGCTGGACCTCACCAGGCCGAAGGTCGTAATGCCGGTTCACGGCCGGCGCCGCAACCTGGAGGCTGTGGCCGACCTCGCCCGCCGCCGCGGCATCACAACGGTCGTGGCGGAGAACGGCGAGGAGCTGGCGTGGCACGGCGGGAAGGTCACCGCCACCGGGGAGCTCAGGCAGGTGGGGCGAATCCTGCTCGACGACGTGGGGGAGGAGGTGCTGGACCCTGCCGTACTGCACCACCGCCGATCGCTGGCGCGCGAGGGTCTGGTAGTCGCGGTTCTGCCCTGCTCGTGCACCGGCCAGGGCCCAGTGGGGGAGCCGCAGCTGCACGTCTCGGGCATGCCGCTCTCCCCGGCCGTCCGCGACCACCTGCTGGCGGGCCTGGGCGGCGAGCTTGCCCGCGCCGGAGTGCTCGCACGCCGCGATCCGGAGTGGCTGCGCAGTACAATGAGCCGGTGGCTGCGAAGCGAGCTGCGCCGGCGCACGCGCCGTCGTCCCGTGGTGGTGGCCCTGGTCGTGGAGCTCTAGCATGACGACATGGCAGGCCGTTCTGCTGGGCACCATCCAGGGCCTGACGGAGTTTTTGCCGGTCTCCTCGCGCGGGCACCTGGCGCTGGCGCAGGCCCTCATGCCGGGGTTCTCCCAGCCGGGCCTCGTGTTCGACGTCTCCCTTCACCTCGGAACGGTCGTGGCGATCATGGCTCTTGAGTGGCAGAAGATCCTGGAGGCGGTGAGGGAGAGGTACCTCCTCCGCCTCGGGGCACACCTGGTGCTCGCGATGGCCGCGACGTCGGCGCTGGCCCTGCCGCTTCGCCGCTGGGCGGAGGAGTCCATCCGGTTCCCGCTGCTGATCGCCGCAGGGTTCGTGGTGACCGCCGTTCTTTTGATCGCGGTGCGGTCGGCCGGCGGCAGGATCGAAGGGCCGAGCATGACCTGGGGCGCATCGGCCTTCGTCGGCCTGGCTCAGGGCGTGGTCGTCCTGCTCCCCGGGATGTCGCGCTCGGGGACGACGATCGTGGCGGGGCTGGGCGCGGGACTCTCGCGGCGCTGGGCAGCCGACTTCTCGTTCCTGCTCTCGGTCCCGGCCATCCTCGGCGCGGCTGTGGTCGAGGCGTGGACGCACCGCTCCGAGCTGGCGGCGGCGAGCGGCTACATGGGGCCGGTCGTGGCCGGCACACTCACCGCCGCGGTCGTGGGATTCGCCGCTCTGGTGCTTACGCGGCGGCTGGTCCAGCAGGGACGCCTGCACCTCTTTGCTTACTATTTGCTGCCTCTGGCCGCGCTCACCGTGGCCTTGCGGCTGATGGGTGTGTGGTAATGGCGCGCACGCGGGAAGAGATCATGCGCGAGATCGCGGGCTACCTCCTGGACCTGATCGGGGTCCTGGTCCTGCTCGCGGTGTTGACCTACCACCCTCTCGATCCCTCGCTCTTCTCGGCCGGCAGCGACGTCGTCCACAATCTCCTGTCCCACGGCGGGGCGGCCGTGGCGGGCATCCTGGTCGGCCTGCTTGGCGTCCCCGGGCTGGCTGTGCCGGTTGCGATGATCGCGGTGGGCTGGCACTGGCTGCGCGGGAGAGAGCTGGAGTCACCGGGAATCCAGGGGGGCTCGTGGTCGGTCGCCGTAGTCGGGGGAGCCGGTCTTCTGACCGCGCTCGTGGGTCGGACGTCCTACCGGGGTGGTGAGCTGGAGTGGGGAGGGGAGCTCGGCCGCTTGGTCGTTGCCGGTCTGACGGAGTCCCTCGGGCCGATCGGCACGCTGGCGCTGTGCGCCGGCGCGCTGTTGGCCGGGGTGGTGTTCGGAGTCCGCGGCTCGCTGGCGCAGGTGTTCACGGGCACGGGGGAGCTGGTCACCCGCAAGCGCTCCGAGTTTTCGGCCCGGTGGGCGCGCCGCAAAGAGGACAGCCGTCGGGAGGACATGCGCCGCCAGTTGCTACGCCGCCACCAGGAGCGCCACCCGTCGGCGCCGCGCCCTGCACTGGTGGCCCGCGAGCGACCGGGCCACGGCCGATTCCGCATCCGGCGCCTGCACCAGGTGGCAGTGATTACGGACGAGGAACCGCCGCAACCACACAGGCCGACCACGGCGCGTGCGCCCGCGCAGCCGAGACCGCGCCGGTCCGCGTCACCGCGCGTCGAGCCGCTCGCGGTGCAGGAGGTCTTCGACTTCGTCAGCGAGACGCCCGCCTCCCCTCTGCCGGAAAAGACGATGCTGCTGCTACCGCCCCCGGCGCCGGAGCTCGACCCCAAGCAGTTGGCTCTGATGCGCGAGCACGTGGAGGCGAAGTGCCTCGAGTTCAAGGTCGAGGGCAAGGTGGAGGATGTGCTGCCCGGACCGGTAATCACAACCTACGAGTTGCGCCCCGCCGCGGGTGTGAAGTACGCGCAGGTCGTGCGGCTGGAGGAGGACCTCGCGCTTGGCCTACAGGTGGAGGCGGTCCGCATCGAGAGAATCCCCGGCAAGGCCACGGTGGGGATCGAGGTGCCCAACCCGGAGCGACAGACCATCGTGCTGCGTGAGATCGTCGAGTCCTCGAAGTTCGTGCACTCGGCCTCCCCACTCACGCTGGCGCTCGGCAAGGACATCCACGGGCGGCCGTTCGTGGCCGACATGCAGCGCATGCCGCACCTGCTGATCGGTGGCTTCACCGGCTCGGGCAAGAGCGTCGGCGTCAACTCGATGATCATGTCCATCCTGTTCAAGGCGACACCGGAGACGGTGCGCTTCATCCTGATCGATCCCAAACAGGTGGAGCTGGGGATCTACGAGAAGCTGCCGCACCTGCTGACGCCGATCATCTCCGACCCCAAGGAGGCGGCGCGTGCGTTGCGCTGGGCGGTGCGCCAGATGCGCGAGCGTTACACGTTGCTCGCCGCCTGCAAGGTGCGCAACCTCACCCAGTACAACGCGCTGCTTGCGGACACCGAGGCGCGCAGCGTGGCCGCCCGGACGGCGGGCGCCGAGGAGCTGCGGCCGCTGCCGTTCATCGTGATCATCATCGACGAGCTGGCCGACCTGATGATGACCTGCCCGACCGAGGTGGAGGATTCGATCGGCCACCTCTCGCAGATGGCGCGCGCGGTGGGCATCCACCTCCTGTTCGCGACGCAGCGCCCGAGCGTGGACATCGTCACCGGCGTGATCAAGGCCAACTTCCCCTGCCGGATCTCCTACAAGGTCCGAACGCGCTTCGACTCCCGCACGATCCTGGACACCGAGGGGGCCGAGTGCCTGCTCGGCCAGGGCGACATGCTCTACCTGGCGGCGGGGACGTCGCGCCCGATCCGGTTGCACGGCTGCCTGGTGCGCGAGGAGGAGATCCTCACTGTCCTCAAGCACCTCCGCCGCCTGGGCAAGCCCGAGTTTGACCCGAGGGTCCTCGAGGAGCCGGAGCCCGGCGCGGCCATGGGCGGCCAGGCGGACTGGGACGACCCGATGTACAACCAGGCGGCCCGCCTCGTCGTGGCCTGGCGCAAGGCGTCGGCGTCGTACATCCAGCGCAAGTTGCGGCTGGGGTACGCGCGCTCGGCGAGGCTGCTCGATATGATGGAGCAGGAGGGGCTCGTCGGCCCCTCGCAGGGCTCGCGGGGGCGGGAAGTGTTGGTACCCCCGGACTACTTCGGTGAGGTTGACGCCACGCAGGTGAACGGCGGCGAGGAGGGTTCGAGCGATGATTGAGCTTTCCCCCCAGATGAATACGTTCCTGGTTGCCGGCGTCGGCGTCCTGCTCCTGCTGCTGCTCGTCAGCTTCCTCTCGCGCCCGAGGGTCTTCACGCAGTACCTCCAGGCGATGACCGGCATCAAGCTGTCCGCCCAAGACGTGGCGCGCGTCTACAAGCAGCGGGGCAAGGCCGGGGTGCGGGACATGTTCCTCGAGCTGATCATCCGCGAGGACGCGAAGTCGGGCCCCCGCATCACGCCCGACTCCATCCCGGACACAGAGCTGCTCGCCCCGGAGAGCAAGGATTGAGCGCATCCCATCGTCTCGACGCGTTGCTGGAAGCCGGGGTCGAGTTCGTGGCGGGTGTGCCGTGCTCATACCTGAAGAAGTTCTTCGCGGGCTGCGCTGACCTCCCGCCCAGCGCGTTCCTCCCTGCGGTGCGGGAGGACCACGCGGTTGCCGCCTGTGCGGGCGCCTGGCTGGGCGGGCGGCGCACCGTGGTCGCCATGCAGAACTCCGGCCTGGGGTACTGCCTCGAGGTGCTGACCTCGCTCCACCTCATGTACCGGGTTCCCCTGCCGATGATCGTCTCCGACCGCGGGGCCCCGGCCGACTACGAGGAGCACCGCATCCTGGGGCAGCGCACCAGGCAACTGCTCGACCTGTTTGGGATCCCGTGGCGGGAGGCACGCCCCGGTCAGCACGAGGCCGAGGCGCGGTGGCTGGTCGAGGCGTCCGAGCGCGGGCGCACCGTTGCGGTGCTGCTCGTTGGCAAGGAGGCCGACGAATGACCCGCGCGGAGGCCGTGGCGCTGGCGCTCTCGCTGCTCGCCGACGAGGACATCGTGGTGGCTGCGGACGGCGCGATCTCCCGCGAGGCGTACAGGGCCCTCGACCGCCCGCGGACGTTCTACATGCTCGGATCGATGGGACAGGTGGCCTCGATCGCCCTTGGCCTCGCGATGACGCGCCCGGAGCGGGTGATCGGCCTCGACGGCGACGGCAACCTCCTCATGGGATTCGGCGGGCTCGCGATGGTCGGCGGGATCAAACCCGCCAACCTCTACCACCTGGTCCTCGACAACGGCTGCTACGCGACCACCGGCGGCCAGCCGGCGCTGTCGCAGAAGGTGGACCTGGCTTCGGCTGCCGTCGGGTCCGGCTACGCATGGGGGCGCCGCTGCTTCTCCGGCGACGACGCGCGCGACGCGATGGAGAGTTGGCTGGCGGCCAAGGGCCCCGCGCTGCTCGACCTCGAGGTGACTGGCGAGGACCCGGAACCTGCACCGCGGGTACCGATGACCCCCGAGGAGATGGCGACGCGCACCCGCGCCGCATTGGCGAGCGCCTGAGCGCAACTGCCTCACACCTCGGGACTCAGCCGCGCGGCTTCTGCCGGTGCATGTAGGAGAACAACTTCTCGTAGAGGGCCATGGCGTGGGCGACGGCCTTCTTTGCCTCCTCCGGGCCGAGGAAGTCCTGGACCAGGACCTCCTTGTGCTCGAGCGCCTTGTAGTCCTCGAAGAAGCGGCGCACCTCGTTCATCCGGTGGGCGGGCAGCTCGCTGATGTGGGTGTACTCGCGGTACTCGGGGTCGTCCAGGTGGATCGAGACGATCTTCTCGTCGTTCTCGCCCTGGTCGAGCATCGTCATCATGCCGATGGGGCGGACGCGCAGGATCGAGAGCGGCACCACCGGCTCCTGCATCAGCACCAGCACGTCGAGCGGGTCGTGATCGTCGCCCAACGTCTGCGGGATGAAACCGTAGCTCGCCGGGTAGATCACGGAGGACGAGAGGATCCGGTCCACCCGCAGGAGGCCGGTTTCCTTGTCGAGCTCGTACTTGACCTTGCTGCCCTTGGGGATCTCGATGACCGCCTGGAACTCCTCGGGCGCCTGCGGGCCGATGTGGACGTCGTGCCACGGGTGGCTCATGGGCTCTCTCCGGCGCGGCGCCGTCAGCAGCCGACCCGGGCACGGGCGGCTCGGAGTGCCACTCTCGCTTGCCTGATCGTCCGCTCGGCGCGGCGCCGGCGCCATCCTAGCGCAATCGGGTCTGCCGGGCGCTCCGGGGTTGACACCCTGGCGGGCGCTGCTCTAGCGTCGTGGCGATGCGGCACGTGATTGCAGTCCGCCACCAGCCTGACTGGCCCTGGTCCATGGGGCGGTAGGCGGGGTGCGTCACCCCGCTTGGCCGCCGGGCACGAGCGGGGAGAGAAAGAGGCAGCGCACGACACCCTCCCCGCACCCGGCGGGGAGGTCTGGTTCTATGGAGATCGTTGCCACGTTCGTCCCGGCTCCCCGGAGCGACCCTGCCGAGGAACTCCGGCACCCGCCGCAGGGCGCCACCATGGTTGAGCTGCGCGCCGACCTGCTCGGCAAGGGCCGTGACCTCGCCCCTCTGGTGGCGGCATCACCGCTACCGGTGGTCGTGACGCTGCGCTCCCGCGCCGAAGGTGGCGAGGGACCCGACGAGCCGGCCGAGCGTCGCCGCTTCTATGAGAAAGTGGCTTCTCTGCCGGCCGCGCTCTTCGACCTGGAAGCGACGCGCGACCGGGAGCTCGCCGACGCGGTGATCCCCCGCGACCGGGTGATCCTCTCCGCGCACGTCAGCGACGGCATCCCGGCAAACCTGGAAGAACGGGCCGCAGCGATGCTGGCCGAAGGGACGCGGTTCATCAAGGTCGTGCCGACGATCACGACGCTCTCCGACGTACTCGCGGTGCTGCGGCTGGCGCAGGCCCTCAACAAGGGAAGCCGACCCGCGCACCGGGCAGTGATCTTCGCGGCGGGCGAGGCCGGTCGCGCGACCAGGCTGCTGGGGCCGCTGCTCGGGGCTCCCCTCGCCTACGCGGCCTGGGATTCGGCCAGGCCCGCCGCGCCCGGGCAGTACCTCGCGGAGGAGATGGCCGCCCTCATCGGACACCTGAACGGACGGCCGCGCCGGCTGTGCGCGGTGCTGGGCTTGCGGGTGGGCGGCTCGCTTTCGCCACGCATGCACGCCGCGGCGTTCCGCGCCCTCGGCATTCCGAACCTGTTCGTGCCGCTCGAGATCGCGGAGGCGGCGGAGCTGGACGCGCTGCTGCGGCCGGCTGGCGAATCGCCCCTCGACGACATCGGGCTCGCGGTGGGCGGTTTCGCGGTGACCATGCCCTGGAAGGGTGAGGCCGCGAGGCGCTGCACCGTGCTGGCACCGAGGGCCCGGCGCGCGGAGGCCGCAAACACCGTGCTTCCGCGCCCCGGCAAGGTGCTGGGCGACTGCACGGACATCGACGGCATCACCCGTGTGCTGGCCGAGGAAGAGGTCGAGCTACCGGGGTCGCGGGCGCTGGTGCTGGGCGCCGGCGGGGCAGCGAGGGCGGCCGTGGTGGCGCTTCAGCTCGCGGGCGCGCAGGTGGCGGTCGCCGCGCGCGACCCGTCCCGCGCCCGTGAGATGGCGGCCAGGCTCGACGTGGTGGTCGCCGAGGTGGAGGCGAGCGCTCGCACCGCTGTGGTGGTCAATGCCACGCCGGCCGGCGTCGACGGGAGCGCCGACCCGTGGCTCGAGGGGCTGCGCCTGCCGCCGGACGGCGTGGTGGTGGACCTTCCCTACGGGGCCGGACCGACGTTCCTCGAGCAGCTCGCTGGAGGCCGTGGCTGGCGGTTCGTGGGCGGGCGCGAGGTGCTGCTCTACCAGGCCGTCTCGCAGTTCGCGGCGATGACCGGGGCGGCGCCGCCCGTGCGGGCGATGGCGGGGGCCATCGGTCTGGAGGAGGCGTCTGCTTGAGGATGGCGGCTCGATTGAAGGCCGGGACGGTGGCCGGTGTTGTGGCATCCGGAGGCACCTTGCGCGACAATGGGCAGCACCCGGCCGAAGACTGGTTGGGAGTCGCACCGCACGTGGTTTGCAGCCGGGTGGAGCTGCCCGAGGGGGATGCGGGGTTCCGAGCGTCGCGGCCGACGGTGGGAGGACAAACATGAAGATTCTGCGCAGCACGGAGGAGAAGGGCGAGAAGTACCTGGCTCGGCTGGAAACGCGTATGGCCGAGGTGTTCTCCCCGCAGCTCGAGGCCAAGGTGCGCAAGGTGGTGGCGGCGGTGGCCAAGGGTGGGGACAAGGCGCTCGTGGCGTACGTCCGGCGGCACGACCTCAAGGGCCTCCCGATGGAGGACCTCCGCGTCCAGGGTCGGGAGGGGGGTGACGAGGAGGTCGGGGACGACTTCGTCAAGGCCGTGGAGCTGGCCCTCACCAACCTGAAGGCGTTCCACGAGCCGCAGATGCCCAAGGGCTACACCATCGAGCAGGACGGTGGCGACCTCGGCATCCGCGTGCGGCCGATCGAGTCGGTAGGCGTGTACGTTCCGGGGGGCTCGGCGGTGTACATTTCGTCGCTGCTGATGGCGGTGGTGCCGGCGCGGATAGCGGGAGTGCCGCGCATCGCGGTGGCGACCCCGCCGCGCGCTTTCCTGTCCTCGCCGCAGCTGCGCTACCTCCTGGACCGCCTCGACCTTCACGAGGTCTACCTCATGGGCGGGGCGCACGCGATCGCGGCGCTGGCCTACGGCACCGACTCGGTGACGCCGGTGGACAAGATCGTCGGGCCCGGAGGTCGCTGGGCATCCGCGGCAAAGAAGCTGGTCTACGGGATCGTCGGCATCGACGGTGTGACGGGGCCCTCGGAGGTGCTGGTCGTCGCAGACAACCACGCCGAGCCCGAGATCGTCGCCGCCGACCTGCTCGCGCAGGCCGAGCACGACCCCGACGCGCTGGTGGTGCTCGTAACGCCGTCCAAGACGCTCGCCGAGAAGGTGAGCCGACGCATCGCTGCCCGCGTGCGGACGCTTCCGAAGGGCGCCGCAGCCAGGCAGGCCATCAAGAAATGGGGGGCGATCCTCCTGGTGCCGGACCTGTCCGCGGCGATCGACGTGGTCAACCGCATCGCCCCCGAGCACGTCGAGCTCCTGGTCCAGGAACCGCTGCGCCTGCTGGACGAGGTCGAGCGAGCGGGGATGGTGTACATGGGCCCCTGGGCGCCAGCGGTGCTCGGCGACTACGTCGTGGGCGCCAACCACGTGCTGCCCACGGCTGGGGCCGCCCGCTTCTCCTCACCCCTTGGCGTGTGGGACTTCGTGCACCGCACCGCGGTGGTGCGGGTGGCAGCACACCGCTACCCGATCCTTGCGCGTGCCGCGGCCACACTCGCGGCGGAGGAAAGGCTGCCCCTGCACGTGGAGTCGCTGCGTGCCGGGAGCCGGGGAAAGGTTTGATCCGCCCCAGCGCCTCCGACGAGACCCAACCCACCGCGGAAGGCTCGCGGTGATCCGCCCCAACCGCGCCCAGTTCGCCGCGCTTGCGGCGCATCACCGCATGGTGTCGGTGGTGCGCGAGCTCACCGCGGACACCGTGACACCGACCGGGATGCTCCTTCGCCTGGCCCGCGCAGGCCGCCACCCTTTCTTGCTGGAGAGCGTGGAGGGGGGCGAGCGCGTGGCGCGGTGGTCGTTCGCCGGCGCCGACCCTTCCCGCGTGGTCACGCTGCGCAACGGCCGGGTGAGCGTGGACGGCGTCGAGGCGGACGGCCCCCCTCTCGAGGTGCTGCGTCGCACCCTGACGTGGTCCGGGCGCGCGCCGCTCGAAGACCTTCCACCGTTCGCTGGCGGGGCGGTGGGTTGGCTCGGCTATGACGCCGTCCGGCTGATCGAGAGAATCCCGGCGCACCTCCCGGATCCGCTTGGCCTTCCCGAGGCGTGGTTCGCCGTCTACCCGGCGGTGGCCGCGCTCGACCGCGTCCGCCAGCGCCTGATGGTGATCGCCACCGTGAGCACCGAAGGCGGGGGAGACGAGGCCGACGATCAGGCGTTGGCCAGTCTGGACCGCCTTGAGGAGGTTCTGGCCTCGCCCCTCGACGAGGCGCGACCCGCGCCGGTGCCCTCCGCCGACGCGGCCACGCAGCCGGATCCCACGTGGGCGGTGGCCCCCGATGACGAGCGCTTCCTGGCCGCAGTGGCCCGGGCCCGCGACGAGATCTGCGCCGGGGAGTGCTTCCAGATCGTGCTCTCCCGCCGCTGGTCGCGCTTCAGTTCGGCCTCACCGATTACCCTCTACCGCGCGCTGCGCCTTGCCAACCCCTCGCCCTACATGTTCTACCTCGATGCCGGGGAGACCCAGATCCTCGGATCGTCGCCTGAGACGCTGGCGCGCCTCCGGGGCAACCGCGCCTCCACGTGCCCAATCGCCGGCACGCGCCGACGCGGGCACACCGCGGCCGAGGACGCTCGTCTCGCCACGGAGCTCTCGGCCGACGAGAAGGAGCGCGCCGAGCACCTGATGCTCGTGGACCTCGGGCGCAACGACATCGGCAAGGTTTCGCGCGCGGGCAGCGTCAATGTGGTTCGCTTCATGGAGGTCGAGCGCTACTCCCAGGTCATGCACCTGACGAGCGAGGTGCAGGGCGAGCTGGAGGCGGGCCGCGACGCCCTCGACGTGCTGCTCGCCTGCTTCCCAGCGGGGACGCTCACCGGCGCACCCAAGGTGCGGGCGATGGAGCTCATCGAGGAGCTGGAAGTGCTGCGCCGTGGCGTCTACGGCGGTGCCGTGGGCTACTTCGACTTCGGAGGGGACATGGACGCCTGCATCGCGATCCGGACCGCGGTGGTGACCCAGGGCGCGGTGCACGTGCAAGCCGGTGCCGGGGTGGTGTTCGACTCGGAACCGGCGAGCGAGCTGGCGGAATGCAGCAGCAAGGCGCGCGCCCTGTGCCTGGCAGCGCAGCTCGCGGAGGGGATGCAGCCGTGATCACGCTCGTGGACAACTACGACTCCTTCACCTACAACCTCGTGCAGTACCTGCGCGAGCTGGCGGAGGATGAAGAGGTACGGGTCGTCCGAAACGACGCCGCCACCGCGCGCGAGATCCTCGGGGCAGGCCCGCGTGCGCTGGTGCTCTCGCCCGGGCCCGGCGTGCCGGAAGCGGCCGGCGTGTGCGTGGAGCTGATCCGGGCCGCATCCGAGGTGCCGTTGCTCGGGGTATGCCTCGGGCACCAGGCTCTGGCGGTGGCGTACGGCGGCCGGGTCGTGCGCGCCCCCGAGCCGCGCCACGGCAAGAACTCCCAGGTGCACCACAACGGCCTCAAGGTGTTCGCGGGGCTGGCCGACCCCTTTGTCGCGACGCGCTACCACTCTCTGGTTGCGCAACGCGAGTCGCTCCCCCACGAACTCGAGGTCACAGCCTGGACCGACGACGGGCTGGTGATGGGCCTCCAGCACCGGGAGCGGCCCCACTTCGGCGTGCAGTTCCACCCCGAGGCCTACCTCACACAGGGGGGCAAGCGCCTGCTGGCCAACTTCCTCGCCCTCGCCGGCATCGGGACGGAGGTGGCGGTGTGATCCGAGAGGTCCTGGAGAGGCTGCTCGCGGGGGAGAGCCTTTCCGCCGCGACCACCGAGGAGTGCTTCACGGCGCTGATGGCAGGGGAGTGGTCGGAGCCCGAGCAGGCCGCTTTCCTGGTGGCGCTCCGGGCAAAGGGGGAGACCGCCGGCGAGGTGGCGGCCGCGGCGCGGGTGCTGCGTTCCTTCGCCGTGCCGGTGGCGACGAGCCGCACGCCGCTCGTCGACACCTGCGGCACCGGCGGGGACGGAGCACACACGCTCAACATCTCCACCGGCGCGGCGCTGGTGGCGGCAGCGTGCGGGGTCACGGTGGCCAAACACGGCAACCGCTCGGTCTCATCCCGCTGCGGGTCCGCCGACGTGCTGGAGGCGCTTGGCGTGCCGCTGGAGCTTGAACCCGAGAAGCTCGGGGCGCTGCTGGACGCCGTGGGGTTTGCAGTCCGGTTCGCGCCCCGCCAGCACCCGGCGATGCGCGCCGTGATGCCGGTGCGGCGGGTCCTCGGCGTACGCACGGTGTTCAACCTCCTGGGGCCGCTCGCCAACCCCGCCGGGGTGAAGCGCCAGGTGGTGGGCGTCTACAGCGCCGCCGTCATGCCGCTGGTGGCCGGGGCGCTCGCGGAGCTGGGTGCAGAGCACGCCTGGGTGGTGCACGGGGAGGACGGCCTGGACGAGCTGTCGGTGTGCGCGCCCACGCGGGTGATCGAAGTGCGTGCGGGCAAGATCACGGGCGAGCTGGTGGTGGACCCGAGCAA
>JALHTD010000501.1 GCA_022865555.1 Thermoanaerobaculaceae bacterium
AGGCACCAGGTCAGCGCCTGCGCCGCGTTCGGGCTGCGATGCTCAGAGCGGCAGCTCGATGCGGGCCTGGCGCTTGCTGGATTCCAGGATCGCCAGCGCCAACTCGAGGTTACGCCCGCCGCAGCCATCACCGCGCACCGTGACCGTGGTCTCGCCGGCCAGCAACAGCGCGGTCGCCTCGCCGGGCGCAAGGGTTGCCGCGAGGGCGGCGAGGGCTGTGCCGACGCTGCGGGCCTCGCCGCGCAGCGTGCGGGTCAGCTCGCACGTGCGGAACCCGGCCTGCTGTGCCACCACTGCCGCGGCCCGGAGGGCGTCCCCGCTGCAGCCCAGGAGGTGCGCGCTGACGTGCGCGAGCCGTGGATCGCCAGGTTTGGGGGACTCGGGAATCTCCCCACGAGCTCCCGCGGCGAGGAACACCAACACACGAGGGAAGGAGGAGGCAAGCCTCCGGCGCTCGAGGACGGAGATCGCATCCGCGAACGTGGTCGGGTCACCGACGGTCGGGCCGGACCCTGCGGACGAGAGATCGTCGCCCGGCACGTCTGAGACCACCAGCGTCAGAATCGGCGCGGGGCAGGCGACGGCCAGGCGGCCGCCGGTGCCGGCCAGCAGGTGTTTGCGCACCGCGTTGAGCTCCCGGATCGGGGCACCGGCCGCCAGCAGCGCAGATGTCAGCGCGCCCAATTCCTCGCTGTCCACGCCCGGCAACGCCTCGGCGAGCAGCGCCGAGGTACCGCCGGAGAGCAGGAGCACGACCCCGTCCTCGGGCGCACACGAGGCAAGTATCGACAGCAGCTCGCGGGTCGCGGCGGCGCCCCGGCTGTCCGGCAGCGGATGGCTGGCCCGCCTCGCGAAGGGCGCCACCGAGTCCGGGACCTCGACGCCGTCAGGCACGAGCACGAAGACCGAGTCGGGCAGCCGCTGGCTGCGGCGGAGGAACGCGGCGGCAAGCCCTGGTGCCGCCTTCCCCAGCGCGACTAGGTTCAGCCTGCCCGCGGGGCGAAGCCCGGAGCCGGCGAACTCGATGCCGTCGGGGAAGAAGCCGATCCGGCGGGCAAGCGTGTCGGGGGCGACCGCGGCCACCGCGGCGGCGAACATCGAACGCGCGAGGTCGGAGAGGGGCGTCACTCGCCTTTGGCGGGGGCGAGGTTCAGGAAGGTGCGCATCTGCCCCTCCAGCGCCTTTCGCGCTTCCGGATCGATGAGGTTGAGGCGGTACTCGTTGATCACCATGACCTGCGCACGCAACCATTCGCGCCAGCAGGCCGGGCACACTCGCTGCTGGACCTCGGTGCCCAACGCGGTCGGCATCGGGGGCTGTGCCATGGCCTCGGTCGCCTGACCACACCGGGAACAGGTGATGCGCATGGGTCCTCCAGCGCCGGTCGTCGCGCGTAGAATAGCGCGTCGGGCCGACGTGGGAGGCAACCTGGGGTGAGAAGGCACGATTCCCCGCAGGCGGTGCTGTTGGACGTGGGGGGCACCCTGATCGAGGCTCGCCCCTCGGTGTCCGACGTGTACGCACAGACTCTCTCCCGCTGGGGGCCTCCGGTAGAACCCCGTCAGGTGGACCCTGTTTTCCGCGAGGTCTGGACCGAGCTGACGCAGCTCCACCCGCGCGGGCTCGACCGCTACCACCACTTGAAGGGCGGCGAACGCGAGTGGTGGGGTGAGTTCCTGCGGCGGGTGCTGGCTCGGCTCGGCCACCCGGCCCCCTGGGAGCCGGTGCTCGGGGAGCTCTTCGATGCCTTTGCAGACCCCACGCTCTGGCATGTCTTTCCCGAGGTCGCCGAGGTGCTCGCGAGGCTGCGGTCGGAGGGTGTGCGCCTGGCCGTGGTCTCGAACTGGGATTCCAGGCTGCCGCGGCTGCTCGACGGGCTCGGTCTTTCGGAGTTCTTCGACGAGGTGCTGGTCTCCTCCCTGGAGGGCGTGGAGAAGCCGGGGATAGAGATCTTCCGCCGGGCCGCCGCGCGCCTCGGGGTCGCTGCGGCAGCATGCCTCCACGCTGGCGACTCGCCCCTCGACGACTACCGGGGCGCCGAGAGCGCGGGGATGCGCGCGGTGCTGGTGGACCGCGCACGGATCTTCACCAACGGGTACCTGAGGGTTTCGGATCTGCGGGAGCTCTATGACCTGGTCACCTGACGGGATGTCGCTGTACGCGCTGGTGATGGCGGGTGGCTCCGGGACGCGGTTCTGGCCGCTCTCCCGGCACTCCCGGCCGAAACAACTGCTGCCTTTCGCCCAGGGACGCTCGCTCCTCGCCGCCACCGTCGAGCGTCTGGCCCCCCTGGTCTCGCCCGATCGCACGCTTGTGGTGACATCGGCGGAAGTGGCCGACGCCGTTCGGGCGGAGCTCCCCCATCTGCCGGGGCACAACGTCCTGGCCGAGCCCGCGGGGCGGGACACCGCGGCGTGCGTGGGGTGGGTGGCGTGGCGCGTGGCGCGCTCCAAGCCGGAGGCGGTGATGATCGTGCTGCCCGCCGATCACCTGATCCCGGACGGTCCCGCGCTCCGATCCGCCCTCGCCAGCGCAGCCGCGACCGCCGCGGCCCGGGGGGGCCTCGTGACGCTGGCCTTGCGCCCGACCCGAGCGGAGACCGGCTTCGGCTACCTGGAGCTCGGCGAGGTCGTGAGCGCGGCGGCGGGTCGGCCGGTGCACGTGGTGAAGCGTTTCGTCGAGAAGCCGAGCCGGGAGCATGCCGAGGAGTTCCTCGCCGCAGGCAACTACTGTTGGAACTCCGGCATGTTTGCCTGGACGGTGGGCTCGATCCAGGGTGCGATCCGTGAGCATCTCCCGGAGTTGGCGGCCGGACTCGACTCTCTGATGGCCGCCACCGACGCCGTTGGCGAGGAGGAGGCGCTCCGCCGCCACTACCCGGAGCTGCAAAAGGTCTCGATCGACGTCGGGGTGATGGAGAAGGCGAAGCCGGTCTGGGCGGTGGGTGTGGATTTCGCCTGGTCCGACGTGGGCTCGTGGGCTTCGCTCTCCGAGGTGCTGCCACAGCAGACGGGCGGCGTCAGACTCGGCGACGTGATCGCCCTCGACAGCGATGGCTCGGTCGTGGTCTCGGAGGGTCCACTGGTGGCGGTGGTGGGCGTGCACGACCTGGTTGTCGTTGCGACTCGAGACGCGGTCCTGGTAATCCCGAGGAACGACGCACAGCGCGTCAAGGAGCTGGTCGAGACGCTGCGCGAGGCTGGCCGCGACGACCTCCTGTAACGAGGAACGCGAAGAACAAGCCAGTGGCACCCGCTGCCGCCGACTCTCGATTGTGCCTCGTGCCTGATGCCTCGTGCCTTCTTTTTCAGCAGTGATCCAGGGTCCAGTAGAAGTCCTCGCCGGTTGCCAGCTCGATGGCGCGGCGCTGGACCAGCTTCCCCTGTGCATCCAGCGCCTCCAGCACGTGGCGCCCCGGTCCGATGTCGTCCAGCGTGCGGTCCGTGCCCGAACGCACGGCAAGAGCCTCCTGGCCGTCCACGTAGATCGAGAGGCTGCAGGGGCTCTCGTTGAGGACCACCAGGTTGCACTCCGAGTCCAGGAGTTCGTCCTTGCAGGCGGGCAACGCGAGCGCGAGAGCCAGGGCCAGTACGCGGAGGGGGAGGCGGGGCAGGCGCATCGGGGTGATGGTAGAACTCAAGGTTGACGGCGGCAAGGGATCTCTCTACGCTCAGGCCACGCTGTAGTTTGCGGGCCAGCGCTCGTGGACGCGGCGCATGGAGGGTCGATGAAGCGGCTCGCCGCCGCCCTGACGGTGCTCATACTCGTCGGCGGCTGCAACCCAGCCGTGCGGATCGGGATCGTGCTCCCCGAAACCGGCGCGGCCGCAGTCTACGGCGCCTCCGTCAAGAGCGGCGTGAAGCTCGCCTTCGACATTGGCCAGGCGAAGGGTTGGGCACCCCAGGGGCTCGAGGTCTTCTACCGCGATTCCGGCTCGGACCCCACGCGGGCGGCTGGCGCCGCGGAGGCGCTCTTCGAGGATGGGGCACTGCTGGTGATCGGGGGTGTGACCTCCGCCGAGGCGAAGGCGATGATCCCGGTAGCGGACCGGATGGGCCGTGTGCTGCTCTCACCCTCGGCCTCGGCGCCCGAGCTGGCGGGACGCTCCCCAAACTTCTTCCGCGTCTACCCCTCCGACGAGCTCGAGGGCGTCAAGGCTGCCGATTTCCTGGTCCTGGTGGGGGGTGCCCACACCGTGCTGATCCTCCAGGAGGACAACGACTACACCCGCGGCCTGCTGCCTGTTTTCGTGGGCGAACTCGGCAGCCACGGGGGACGCGTTGTGGGCTCGGTGCGGCTCGCCGAGCGGGGGTGGGAGAGGCAGGTTCGTGAGGAGCTGGCCGAGCACGCGCCGGACAGCGTGTACGTTTGCGGCTACGGCGACGCGATCCTGGGCGCGCTGCGCGTGCTCCGCAGCCTGGGCTTCAAAGGGACTATCTGCACCACCTCCGCGTTCAACACGTCCTCGGTGCTGCAGCGGGCGGGTTCGCTGGCCGAGGGGGTTTTCTTCCCGCTGGCGAGCCTCGACGTCACCTCGCAGCAGGAGCCGGTGAAAACGTTCGTGGCGCGCTACCGAAAGATCTACAACCTGCTGCCCGACATCTACGCTGCCCACGGGTACGATGCGGCCCTCGCCGCGATGTACGCCCTCCAGGGTTCCTCCGAACGAAGCGGGGCGGGCGTGCGCCGGAACCTGCTCGCGCTCGCGGACAGGAACGGCGTGATGGGTCCCCTGGCGTTCGACGACTACGGCAACATCAAACACTCCCTGTGCAACCACTGGATCCACGCCGGCAGGGCCGAGGACTACGACTCGTACCTGCAGCGGGAGAAGCAACACCCGAACCCGGGCGGTGGAGTTTGAGCGCGGGGCAGGTGGGACCGATGGGCGTGCTCGCCTCGCTCTACCGCCAGCGCGGCCTTGTCGCGGTGCTGGTGGCCCGCGACCTCAAGGCGCGCTACCGCGGCACGTTCCTCGGCTACCTGTGGTCGTTGCTCAACCCCCTGCTCCTGCTCGCGGTCTACACCGCGGTCTTCACCTTCGTGATCCCCGCGCGGGTGCCCGGCGCGGTGCCCTATCCGCTGTTCCTCTTCGCGGGGTTGTTGCCGTGGCTATTCGGGTCAGGGACACTGCTCGACGCAGCGGTGGTGCTGTCGGACAACGGGCCGCTGCTCAAGAAGGTCGTGTGTGCGCCCGAGGTGTTCCCGGCGGTGACCGTGCTCTCCCACCTCGTCCACCACCTGCTCGCGCTGCCGGTGCTGCTGGCCGCGACCGCGGCGGCGGCCGGGTTCGGCCTCGTACGGTTTCCCTGGACGGTGGCTCTGCTGCCCTTTGCGCTCCTGTTGTGGGTGGTCGCGACGGCCGGGGTGGCCCTGGCGGTCGCGGCTCTGGCCGTGCACTTCCGCGACCTCAAGGATCTGCTCCACAACCTGCTCAACCTCTTCTTCTTCGCCACCCCCATCATCTACACCCTGGACATGATCCCGGTGCGCGCGCTGCGGCGGGTGATCCTGGCAAACCCCGTGACGCCGCTGATCCAGGTGTACCGGGACGTTGTGCTGCTCGGCCGCGTGCCCTCGGTGCTCATGTGGGCGTGGGCGGCTACCGTCGCGCTCGTGTGCTGGGTGGTCGGGGCGTGGATCTTCTCGCGTCTGCGCGAGACGATCGCGGAGACCGTGTGAGCGCGCCGAGCGCGGTCCGTCTCGCTGGCGTCTCGAAGCGGTACCCCTTGCTGACGCGGCGCGGACGCCTGCACTCCCTGAAAGGCGCCCTCCTGCGGGGCGACCTCTGGCGCCTACAGCAGGAGCGCGATGGGTTCCAGGCGCTCTCGGGCGTGGATCTCGAGGTGAGACAGGGTGAGACGGCGGCGGTGATCGGCCCCAACGGCTCCGGCAAATCCACGCTGCTCAAGCTGGTCGCGGGGATCCTGCGGCCCACGCAGGGACGCGTCGAGGTGAACGGCCGGGTGACCGCGCTGATCGAGCTTGGGGCCGGGTTCCACCCCGAGATCTCGGGTCGGGACAACGCGATCGTCAACGGCATGATGCTCGGGCTCTCGCGGGCCGAGATCATGCGCCGCCTCCCGGAGATCGTCGAGTTCTCCGGCATCGGCGACTTCATCGACCAACCCGTCAAGACCTACTCCTCCGGCATGTACG
Organism: Thermoanaerobaculaceae bacterium; assembly: GCA_022865555.1. Lineage (GTDB taxonomy): Bacteria > Acidobacteriota > Thermoanaerobaculia > Thermoanaerobaculales > Thermoanaerobaculaceae > RBG-13-68-16. Next base: position 6,160 of record JALHTD010000501.1, read on the forward strand.
TGAGGCTCGGGTTCTCGGTGGCCGTGGCGGCGCAGCCCGACGTGCTGGTGGTGGACGAGATCCTTGCTGTTGGGGACGAGGTCTTCGCCCACCGCTGCCTCGACCGGATCGCGAGGCTGCAGCGTCAGGGAACCGCGATCCTCTTGGAGAGCCATGACCTGGGCCTGGTCGAGCAGCTCGCCCACCACGCCCTGTACCTGCGGCAGGGCAGACCGGTGCTGGTCGGGCCTGCGGGCGCGGTCGTGTCGCGCTACCGCTCCGACGTGGCGAGCGAGGAAGCTGGCGTGCAGGTGGTGAGCGGCAACGCCCGGCGCTGGGGCAACGGAGCGGTGAGCCTCGATGGCGTGGAGATCCTGGACGCCGCCGGCCGGCCGGTGAGGCTGCTGTCGAGCGGCGAGGCGGCGGCGATCCGGATCGCCTACACCGTGCGTGTGTCCCAGGAGGACTTCGTCTTCGGCGTGGCCATTCACCGCGGGGGCGGCTCGCACGTCTTCGGCACCAACACGGAGCTGGACGGCTGGCGGCCGGAGCGCCTCGCGGGCGTGGGCGAGATGGTGCTCGAGTTTCCCTGTCTCGAGCTCGCCCCGGGGCGCTACGTGGTGGATGCCGCCGTGCACAGCAGGGCCGGCCTGGCCTACGACTACGCCTGCGAGGTGACCTCGTTCACGGTGAGCGCGCCGGTGGGGTGGCCAGGGTGCTACGCCCCCCGTCACCAGTGGCGGCCGCGCGGTCCCGCGATGCTCCCGCCCGCCGGCTGAGCCCCGCCACGAGCAGCAGCAGGATCGGGCCGATGAGGCCCACGCGGTAGGGCGTCGGGTCGAGGAACAACGCAACCCGGTGGCTGCCCGCCGGGACCCGGACGCCGATGTTCGCGCCGTTGGCCATCTCCACCGAGGCCGGGCGCCCGTCCACGGTCGCGCGCCAGCCGCGCATGAAACTCTGCTGGACGACCAGAAGACAGGGACCGTCGCCTCTCGTGTCGAAGAGACGGCGGTGCGGCAGCCCGGGGATCTCGACCACCACCCCGCCGCTGGCCTCCTGCACCCCTCCCGCCCCGGCAACCACCGCGTCCTCCCCCGGTCGGAAGCTCTCCTCCGCCAGTGCCGTCGCGGCGGCGAGCGTGCCCTGGGTCGCCACCAGCCGGCGCGCGAGGTAGGCGCGCGCCGACGGGCGATCCACCACGCCAACCCACACGTTGCCGAACATTGCGCCAGACCACCCTGGGAGCGGGGCCCGGGCGGTGACCGCGCCGGCTCCAACCGCCCGTGCCAGGTGGGCACGGTCCAGCAGCGGCAGCGAAGCGGAGCCGGCTGCCAGCAGCTCCTGGTGGACCGGCTCCAGGCCGTCCGGGCCCCGGGTCAGCACGTACGCCGCGCCCCAGCGCGTGCCGTACTCCGGGACCAGGGCAAGTCGCAGGTCCCAGAAGCGCTCGAGCGGCGGGCGGGCGAGGCTCGCTGGCGGCTCCTCGGGCAACTCGAGCACCGCAAGGGTGGGCCGGGTGGACAGGGCCGCCATCGCCGGGGGAGGCTGCGCCCAGGTGGTGCCGTCCGCGAACAGCAGCACACCCGATCCGCCGGCCGCGTTGGCGGCGAGGACCGCGGCGGTGGCCACCACCGGGGCCGGCCCGGAAAGCGCCAGCGCTGCGGGCGGCAGAACCAGCGAGACCCAGTCGAGAAGCGCGGCGCGGCGAAGCGTCCCCGGGGGCACCTCGGTGAGGGCCGTGCGGGAGGCCGGGTAGAGCGCGGCCAGGACCGGTCGCAGGAGACGGTCAGGGGCGATCGCGGCCGGGGCGAGCAGAAGCGACGCCAGGGCAAGCGCCCGCACCCATCGGCGCCCGCCGCGATCCCACCACCCGGCCAGCCCCTCCCAGCCGGCGGCGAGCAGCGGCGGCAGGGCGAGCACCGTGAGGACCAGGAGTTTGATCGCGTACCGCGCGCCTCCGAGGAGCGGCAGGTTCCGCGCCGCAGCGGCAACAGCCGGGAAGCCCAGGAGGGCTGCCCCCGCCAGGCCTGCGCCCGCGATCGCCCACCACGGACCCAGGCCCCGGCGCGCCCGGCGGGCGAAGGGCAGGCAGAAGAGCGGTGCCGCCCCGAGAAAGATCACCGGGTAGTAGCGCTGCCAGGGGAACGACGGTGCCGCCCAGAAACCGCCGGCCTGATCGGCGAGCGGCGGCCCGAGCAGGTTCGGGGCAAACAGCTCAAGGAAGCGGCGCGGCGCGAGCCCATCGGCGGCAAGGGCACCTGACGCAGGGCCCAGGCTCCCGCGTACCGTCTCGGGGAAGACCGCGAGCAGCGGCACCAGGACCGGGGCGGCCAGAGCCACGGCCGCTGCGGGCATGACGAGGAGCGAGGCAGCGTGAATCGGCCGCCACGTGCCGAGCACGATCGCCGTCCACGCGAGGGCGGCGAGACCCGCGGTGACCGGCTCCCCGCCGAGGAATGCAAGGCCCACCAGGGCGCCCCCGGCGAGGGCGCGGCGCACCGACGCCCGCCCGGGGGCAGGCGGGGGGACCGCCGTGGCGATCGCCCACACCGCCCAGGTGAGAGAGGCCTGGAAGTTGAGGAACGTGACGCTCGACCACACCACGCCGCAGGTGCCGGTGGCCGCCGCGGCGACCGCCGCGGCGGGGGGTGCGGCGCCGCTTCCGCGTGCGAGTCGGTAGCAGCCCAGGAGCAGCAGCAGGTGGTGGAGGGCGATGTGCCAGGCTGCGGCTCGCTCCGGCGTCATCACGAGAAAGAGCAGCGTCCCGGGGTAGGCCGCCATCGTGTTCGGGTTGGCCAGCAGCGGTCGGCCGCCGTTCGAGTAGGGGTCCCAGAGCGGGGGCGACCCCGAGAGCACCTGCTCGCGCCAGACGGTGCGCCACGGGATCTGGGTGGCCGCGACGTCGCGGGCCGGGAGCGTGTCCCCGGCCAGCAGGTGGGGGAGGTAGAGGGCGGCCCAAAACGCCACCAGGAGCCCCATGGGCAGCTTGTCGCGGTTCGCCACGGAGGCAAGTCTAGCCGGTCCGCCCGAGGTCCCTCGGCTGGCCAGCGGGAGCTCGGTGGCGCATCCCCGTCGCGGGTGCCCACACGTGGGCGGTTCGGCGGCCATCTGGCGCGGCTTTTGCATCAGATCTGGCTGGCAATGCGACACGAAACCCGCGGTTTCACCCTGGTCGAGCTGCTGATCGTGGTGGCCATCATCGGCATCATCGCGGCGATCGCCATTCCCGCGCTGACATCCGCGATCCAGCGGGCACGCCAGAAGCGAACGATGGTCGAGCTGCGGACCGTGGCGACCGCCGTCTCGACCTACGCCACCGACTTCGCATACGTCCCCAAGATACCCACGGGAGTGGTTGAAGACCTGACTCCGTACCTGGTTCCGACCTATCTCAGAACCCTCCCCTACCTGGATGGCTGGCGGCGAGCGATGTTGTACAATTCAGAAGGGCTTAACTACACGGTGCGGAGTAACGGCAGCGACGGCACGATGCAGGCGGGTCCGCCCATGGGCCCGACGACCAGCTTTCCCGACGACATGGTGATGGTAAACGGGGTCTTCGTGCAGTGGCCGGACGGGATGCAGGTGAAGTGATGTGCCGTTGCCTGGCATTTTGCGGGATCGGAGGTGACGCGCAACGTCATCGCGAGGGGCGGCGGGAAGAGGGACCGGTGGCACGGGACTTGCTTTGAATGTCAACCGACAAGGAGGAGCGTATGAAAAGGCAAAAGGGTTTCACACTGATTGAGTTGCTCATCGTGGTCGCGATCATCGGCATCATTGCCGCGATCGCGATCCCGAACCTGCTGAACGCCATCAACCGTGGCCGGCAGAAGAGGACGATGAGCGACATCCGCAGCATCGCGACGGCGATGGAGGCCTACTCGGTGGACTTCAACTTCTACCCGAAGGTTGCCGTCGCCTCCGCGAGTGTGGTAGCGATCGACACGTACATCACGCCTACGTTCATCAAACGGCTGCCCACGAACGACGGGTGGAACCAGGCTCTCCTGTTGATCAATGACTCCGCGGGCCAGAGCTACACCCTTTTCTCGCAGGCCAAGGGCGGCGCCGGAACCCCTGGAACGGGTGGCCCGAAGACCGACTTCGCGGACGCCATCGTGTTCTCGAACGGGCAGTTCTACGCCTGGCCGGAAGGCATGCAGACCAACTGAGCCAGATCTGCCGCTGCACGCACGGGGGGACGAAAGTCCCCCCTTTTGTTGTGTGCTCTCTCCGGACACGACTGCCCGACAGATCGTTGGACCGAGGGGAGCCGGACGATCCGGGCTAGACTCATCTCATGGCATCGCGCCGGTTGCCGTTGGTGGTCGCGGCTGCCGGCGTGGCGGCCGCCTGGGGCGCGGCGCGCTACGCCGCGTTCGCGCCCCTGCTGTGGCTTGCGATGCTGGTCGTGCTCGGTGCGCTGGCACCGGCCGAGCGGCGCGTGCTCGACGTCCGCTGGCTCTTCGCGGGCCTCCTGCTGCTCGGCTCCTCCTGGCTGGTGGCAGCGGACCATGAGACCGCGTTGCGCCTCTCGTTGCTGTTCCTCGTTGCGGTGCTGCTCTTCGGCCTCGCGCGCCGCGCGCCCCCCGACGAACGGTTGGTGGGGCTGATCGCCCTCGGCATCGCGCTCACGGCGGTCGTGGCGCTTGCCCAGGCTCTCGGAGGGCTGGAGCAGGCCCGCGGGCTGGTGGCGGACCTGCCGGCGCCGTGGCGGGAGGCGGCCGCCGCGCGGCTGGGCGGGGGCAGGGTGTTCGGGACGGCCGCGCTGCCGGGCCACTACGCGGCGCTCCTGCTGCTGGCGGCGCCGCTGGTCGTGGAGCGCGGGTGGCGTTCCGTGGGCTGGCGGCGGGCCGGGTGGGGCGCGGTCTTGGTCCTGATTCTGGTCGCGATGGTGCTCACGCGCTCCCTGGCGGCGCCGCTCGTGGCGGCTGTTCTGCTCGTCCCGCTAGCCGCGCGCAGGCGGCACAGCCGTTTCGTACCGCTGGCCGCAAGCGTGCTCGTCGCGGTTGCGGTCGCTGTCGTGGCCTTGCGCCACGACCTGGGAAACCTCGAGCCGGTCCGGTTGCGTTGGGTGAACTGGCAGACGACGGCCTGGGTGTTCGGACAACACCCCTGGCTCGGGGTGGGGCTGGGGGGTGTGGGCCAGGCCGGTCTCCTCGCTCCCACGGCCGCGGCCAACATCACCCCGTACGCGCACAACACCTACCTGCAGCTGCTGGCCGAGCTCGGTCTCGCGGGAGCCGGGCTGCTGGCGGTGGGTGCGTGGGCGCTGCTGCACCTCGTCCGAGCGGGTGTGACGGCCCACCCCGGCCTCACGCTCGCCGTCGTTGCGATACCCCTGCACAACCTGGTGGACTTCTCGGCGTACGCGCCGGAGGTCCTGCTCCCCTGGGTGGTGCTGGCGGGAACGCTGGCCGGCCGCTGCCTCCCGCTGCCGGAGCGTCCGCTGCGCGGAGGTGTGTTGCTGGCGCTCGTGGGGGGCGGCGCGCTCCTCTCCACCCTCGCGTGGCGTGGCGAGGTCGAGTTGGCCGGAGCCGCGACGTCCCCATCGGCGCGGGCCGTGGAGTCGGCGCTGGCGTCCGCCCGGTGGGCCCCGTGGGCGGTGACGCCGGTGGAACTCGCGGCCGGCCTCGCGCTCGAGAGCGGCGCGCCGCCGGCGGTCCTCTCCAGGCTTGACGCGCAGTTGGCCGCTCGAGCCTGGGTGCGACCGCACTCGGCGAGCTGGGCGGAGAGCCGCTGCCGGCTACTCCTCGCCGAGGGGCGTCGCGGCGAGGCGCTGGTGTGGGCGCGGGAGGCGCGTCGGAGGGCGCCGTGGCGCGAGGGTCTGGCGGAGCTGGAGGCCGCATGCGCGCGCGCGCGGTGAAGCACCTCCCGGCGCTGCTCGTTCCGGTGGCGCTCGCGTGGGTGCTGGCCCCGGACGCGGTGGCGCCCTCGCCATGGGTCTCGGCGGCGACGGTTGCGGTGGTCGCGGGGCTCTGCCTCGCCGGAGCCGGAGGGTGCGCGCCCTGGACCGGGCCGCGGGCGTGGCTGGTGGGGCTCCTGGCCTGGGGCACACTCGACGCGGCTCTCCGGCCCGTCGCCACCGACGACGCGGCGCGCCTCGTCGCGGCCGGCGTGGTGGCCGTGGGGCTGGTGGTTGTGACGGGGACCCCTCGGGCGGCGGCCTGGGGCCGACTGGCAGCGGTGACCGCGGGCACGAGCGCGGCGGTGTGGTTGATCGTCGACCGACTGCTGCACGCGGGACGACCATCCGGCCCCTTTGGGAACCCCAACCTCGCCGCCACGCCGGCTCTGCTGGCTCTGGCGCTTGCACCGCTGCTGCGTGGGCCGGTCTTCGTTCGGGGGGTTCTCATGGCGGTCGGGGCGGCCGGCGTCGTGGCTTCCGGGTCGCGGGCGGCGCTGGTGGGCGTCGTCGCGGTTGCGGCCACCTGGGCGCTCGCGGGCCGGGTCAGCCGCCGGACGCGGGTCGCGGCGGCGCTCCTCGTGACGCTCGCGGTCGTGGGCTTTTCCGTGCGTCTCGCCACCGACCGCGACCCGCTGCGCTACGAGCGTATCCGGATCTGGGCCGTCGCGGTGCGCGTGGCAGCAGCCGAGTTCCCCCTCGGCTGTGGGCCGAGCGGGTACGCAGATGCCGCGATGGCTCACAACTTCCCGCGCGAGGGGGAGTTTGCGCGCTTCGCCCGTCTGCCCGACGTGGCCGAGAGCGATTTCCTGCAACTCGCCGCGACGCTCGGACTGCCCGGGGTGATCCTGCTGCTGGGCCTGGCGTGGAGCGTTGTTCGCCGCGTGCCGAAAACCGACGCCCAGGCGTGGGGCGTGCTGGCGGCCGCGGTGGTCACCTCGGCGTTCAACTCCCAGCTCATGGTGCCCGCAGTGGCTTGGATGCTCGCCCTTGCGACCGGAAGCGTGCTGCCACGCGTGACGCCTCGACGAGGAAACGCGGCGCGGTGGGCGACGCTGGCCGCGGTGCTCGCGCTCGCGGTCGCGGCAGGGGCCGTGCTGGCGCTGCCTGACTTTGGGGCGGGCGAGCGGCCCGAGCGGCTGGTGGACCGCGCCGACGCGGTCGTGCGCACCAGGCCCAACGACACCAACGCGCTGGCCGATGCCGAGGCGCTGGCTTGGCAGGGATGCGCCGCGAGGCCGCGCTATGGCCGCGGCTGGCGAGTCCTCGGGAGCATCAGGCTGCGCCGCGCCGTGCTCAGCGGGCAAGCCGACGTGGCGGCTGCGGCGGCCCAGGCGTTCGCCCGGGCACGCCAGGTCAACGCGCTGGACGTCTGGGCGGCGGTCGGTGAGGGTCAGGCGCTCCGCATGATTGGCAACACCGACGGAGCCCGGCAGGCGTTCACCGGGGCGCTGTTCCTCGAGCCGAACTGCGTACCGGCCTGGCTCGAGAGCGCGGTCCTCCACCTGGCCCAGGGCGAGCTTGGCCCGGCCCGCGACTCGCTGCGGCACGCCGAGGCCGCGCAGGCGCGTTCGCGCGGCGCGGCATTCGTGAGCGCCTACGAGCACGCGCTGGCGTATGCAAACCCAGTGACGATGGCGCAACTGCGGAGCGCCACCGGGGAGGCCCGGTGAGACCGGGGTGGCGCCTGGCGGCGGCCGCCCTTCCCGGAGCGGCCGTGGTCCTTTCGGCCTGCCTCGGCTTCGCACCCACCGTGCGCGACCTGCCCAGCTACTTCGTGCCCCTGCGGCAGCGAACCGCCGAGGTCCTAGCCGGGGCCCGCGGGCCGTTCTGGAACCCGGACGTGGGGTGCGGCGAGCCTTTCTTTGCCAACCCTCAGAGCGGGCTTCTCTACCCGCCGGCGTGGCTGGCGACGCTGCTGCCCCCGGCGACCGCAGTCGGCGTGGAGGTCGGCCTTCACCTTGTGATCCTGGCGGTGGGTTGCGGCCTTCTGGCGCGTCGCCTGGGTGCAGGGGCATGGCTCGAGGTGGCC